>JBKPMA010000240.1:0-18666 GCA_046731935.1 Acidobacteriota bacterium | reverse complement strand
AGAATCTGAAGTTGTACCTCAGTCTCGATCGTGAGCTCTCGCAGGCGTTGATCGCGCAGGTCGCATCGATGGTCCTCGTCAGCAGTCTGATCGGGCGCGTTCTGATGGGATACCTGGCGGATCGCTGGTCGAGGAAGCGGGTAATGCTGCTGATCTATCTGATCGTCGCCGTCAGCATTCCGCAGCTGTTCTTTGCGTCGGGAACGACCGGGCTCTATCTGTTCGCGTTCGCCTTCGGCATCGGGCTGGGCGGCGACTACATGATCATTCCGCTGATGGCGGCGGATCTGTTCGGTGTCGCATCACTCGGCCGGCTCCTCGGGATCGTGATCACGGCCGACAATGTTTCGGAAGCCGTCGTACCGATGCTCGTCGCGGGTCTGCGCGATCGTCTCGGCAGCTACGGCCCGGGGTTCGGCCTGTTGGTGCTGCTCGCTCTGCTCGGGGCAGCGGCGGTCAGCCTGCTTCCCCGCACCCCGTCCCGGGCAGCGACGATCCCGCCACACTGACACACCGCGTCCCCGAGAGGCTCAGGGTGCGATGCGTGGCGCCACGCGCGGCGGACTCTGACGGCTCAACTCCGTGCCAGTCGTCGTCACGAAGTACTTCGCCAGCATATTGGGCCGCTCCCACGCCGGCAGCGTCTTCCGATCCGCGAGATAGCCGAGAAAGTGCCGCGTGACCTGCGCAAAGTGCGCCTCGTGGCCAAGTCGGAACCGATCGGGAATCACGACGTGAATGTCGGAGCCGCGGGCCTCGGCGCTCACGCCTGGAAAACGGTCCTGCAGCGCGTTGAGCCGCTGCTGCACGGCGGTCAACAGCTGCGCCTGTTGACCCGCCTGCTGCGGAACGACGTACAGCTCCGGGCGATAGCCATCCGCCTCAGTCTGGCGAACCTCCACGCGGGCTGCGGCTCCGCGGTAGACGGCGAAGTGCCGATCGCCCGCGCCTGCGGGTGCCTCCCAATCCCAAATCACATTCAGCCGGACCAGGCGGCCGCGCAGCCGGTACGTCACCAGCGTGTTGCAGAAATACTGGAACACACCATCCTTGACGTCGCCGGCCAGGGCAGGCGGGAACGACTTCTCGCCGGTGACGCGCGTGAACTGCTCCGCGGTGATCGGCGTCGCCCATCGTTGTGCGCTCAGCACCTGAATGTCGTGGTGTGCGTCGATGCTCTGGTCGGGAAACAGCGTCCACTGCACGAGGTCGGCGAGGTGTGTGCCGATGTCGTTCAGGCCCTCGCCCTGCTCCGCCGTTTCGAAGAACCATGCGGGCCGGATGTTCGGTGCACCGGCGACGACCTTCATCAGATGGTGGATGCTCTCCATGTACACAGCCGGCTCTTCGTCGCTGCCGTTCGAGGGCGCGCCGAATACGGCCGGATCGTTGACGAGCGCGCGCTGCAGGATCGACGTGACCTCGAAGCGCTCGGTCATGATGTCGTACGCGATCAGGCCTCGACGATCCGCGTCCGCCAGCACGGCTTCGAGCGTCGGGAGATCGGCCGATCGCAGCACCCATGGCTTGTCGGCGAGCACGTTCAGTCCAGCCGCCACCAGCGCCTTTACGCGATCGACCTTGCCGCGATTGCGGCCCGACATGACGACCACCGTTCCCGGCTTTTCCCGGAGCAGACGCTCGAAGTAGTCGGGACCGGCATGGATCTCGGTCTGCCAGGCGGTCGGGTGATCGCTGCGCATGTTGAACGCCGCGATGCGCCCGAGATGCGCGAGGAGATCGGGACCGAGCGGCGCGTACACGTGCACGCGCGGCGCGACGCCTTCGTACATCTCCTTCTGCACCAGGGCCGCGTGGAAGTGGCCGGGGTCGAGCGTCATCAGCCTCACGCTCGACGGTCCCTCGTCGTCAGGCTCGGGTGGCGTCATGGTCATAAGCAGCGTGGCGGCAACGAGCGCGGCAGACAGCAGGGCGTATCGCATGATGATGAAGCGCTCCGGCGCGTGCCGGGCGAACTGATCAGAGCCGTGGAATCGAGAGGCCGCCATCCACCTGGATGACCGAGCCGGTCGCGTACGGCAGGTCGCCGCGAAGCAGTGACGCGACCACGCGCCCCACGTCTTCGGGCTGTCCCCACCCGCCCTCGGGAACGAGGCCTGCCGCAATCCGCTGGTCGTACACCGCGCGGACGGCTGCCGTCATGTCGGTCGCGATGATACCCGGGCGCACGTCGTAGACTCTGACGCCCTCCGGGGCGAGACGAGCCGCGTATAGCTGCGCCGCCATCGCGAGTCCCGCCTTGCTGACGCAATACTCGCCCCGGTTCGGGGACACCATCGTCGCCGAAACGGACGTCACGAACACCACGCTGGCCGGGGAATCCGGCGACGCGTGCTTTCGAGCGACGATCAACGGAGCGACACGCTGCGTGAGGAAGTACGGACCCTGCAGGTTCGTCCGCACGATTTCCTCGAAGCTACCTTCGGTGGCCTCGAGCAGGTCCGCTCGCACGCGCGGCGCCCGTCCGGCGTTGTTGACGAGAGCGTCGATTGCGCCGAACCGCCGCAGGACGGCTTCGATGAGGCGCGTCCGATCGCCCGTGACCGCCACATCGGCCGCGATGTATTCGACGGCGCCGCCGAGCTCGCGGACGCGATCGAGCGGCTCGGCCACAGCAGTGGCATCCCGTCGGCCGCAGAGCGCGAGTGACCAGCCCTCGCGCGCGAGGGCCAGCGCGATCCCGAGCCCGATGCCGCGCGTTCCGCCGGTCACCAGTGCAATCCGGCCGCTGGTCGTCGTGCGGCCGGCCTTCTGCGGATCAGGCGACATGAGATCCATCCTCCGGACCGAAGAAGGTCAGATACGGCCCGCCATTGGCGAGCCGCAGCACATACACCGCAGCCTCTCGCGCGTGATAGTCGCCCCAGAGGCACGATTCGCCGCGAGGGATCTTCGAACCGTCGGGCACGTGATCCCATCCATTCGGGCGATGGTAGATCGAGTGCAGGAGAAGGCCTTGGTGATCCGGCCGTGTGCTGACGTATGGTCCGTCGGGATCGAAGAGTGTCTCGAGCGTCCGCAGCCCTGCCTGCTCGTACGTCGCGCCGTCTTCTCCCCGTGCTCGCAGATGCCGGGCCAGGCGCAGCAGACCCTGAGCCGCGATGACGGCCGCCGAACTGTCCACGGGCTCGTACTCGTTGTACGGATCCGCCGGACGGCTGTCCCAATCGCCGAGGGCCGCCAGACCGGGTGCTCCCGAATCCCAGTACGGGACGCCGTCGCTGGCCGCAATCTCGAGATAGTGATCGCCCGTCGCGCGTGCGGCATCGAGCATCCAGGCTTCGACGCCGGTGCGTCCGCCCCAGGGTTCCAGCGCCTGCTCGTCCACCGTGGCAAGAAATTCGAGCTGTTCGCCGAAGCCGAGGAGCGCCCACGCCAGCCCGCGCGTCCATGTCGTGAATGGCGAATAGCCCTGTTGGCTGCTCGGGCCACGAAACGATCCGTTGGCCGGGTTGAACATCGCTTCGTGCGACACGCGTCCCCGTACGTCGTAGATGTCGCGGCCGCGTCCGTACGAGACGTTGAACCGGGCAGTGGCTTGCGCGTGGAGCACCAGCCGTTCGAGAAGGCTGATAGATCGATCTTGCTCATCGAGCAGCACGTGACCGAGCCGATAGGCCAGCGCCAGGCTGCGCAGCGACCGGATCGTATCCACGAACAGCGAGTGGGCGCCGTTGAAGGAATGAATGAAGCCGCCGTCGGGCAGATGCGTCCACCGTCTGGCCTGGACGGCTCCGCTCACCGCCAGCGCGAGCTCGTAGTAGCGCACTTCCCACGGGTCGGCCGCAAACCGTCCTTCTCGGGCCAGCCGTCTCAACGTGCCGTACGTGCTGACGTTGTTGAACCCGTGATCGTGCACGCCGGCGTGCGTCAGATGGCGGGCCATGCGTCCGACGGTGCGCGCGCGGCCCAGTTCGAGGAACTCGCGCTCGCCGGTCGCGTCGAACTGGAGCAGCGCGGATCCGACGTCGAAGCCTTCGGTCCACTCGGTCCAGCCTCGTGAGGTATAGCGGCCGTTGACCGTGAACACGGGCGTACCTGCCGACTGATCCCAGGTGCGCGCGATGAGGCGAAGGGCAACCGCCGAGTGTTCGAGCAGCCGCTGGACGGCAGGGACCAGGTCGCGAGCAGTCCTCACGCGATCGACAATGATCATCGGCGGCGAGCTTCCTCCCTGCGGCAGCGCCTCTGGCGCGCGGTGCCGGCCGACAAGAGTACGTAGAGGACCGGGGACGGGTCAATGGCGGCGCCTGGAGCCACGCCGCGGACGTGGATCACATCCCGGCCCGGAGCCGTCCGCTCTCTGCGCGGGCGGTGCGTTTCTTCTCGCGTGCCCTGATCGCCGCAGGCGTCCTGCTAGAATTGCCGGAGTTGATGTCCGACACTGCCGACAACCGGCCACGGCCCCAGCCACGACCGCCCCTCGTGCCAGGCGACGCGCTGTCGGCTATGGACGACGAGCAGCTGTTGGACCTTCAGATCCGGCAGCTCGATATCCACATCGCAGGAAGCGCGCTCGAGCCGCGGATCGCCCAGCTGCACGACGAGCTCACCGCCCGCGGACTCACCTTCCGCCCTCACTACTGGCTGTCGGACGAGTGGTTCACGCCAGACGGCATCGCAGGGATCGCGATTCCGTTTTATCTGGCGCACCCCAGGCTCGCACGACTCGAGCTCGCCCAGATGCTGGAGGTCGAAGGCGGCGATCCCGAGTGGTGCATGCGCATTCTGCGCCACGAAGCCGGCCACGCGATCGACAACGCGTTCGATCTCCGGCGGAGGCCGCACCGTCGCGCCGTGTTCGGCAACCCCGGTAAGGAGTATCCGGAGTTCTACGCACCGAAGCCGTACAGCAAGAGCTTCGTCCTGCACCTGGACATGTGGTACGCGCAGGCGCATCCCGACGAAGACTTCGCGGAGACGTTTGCGGTCTGGCTCACACCGAATTCGCAGTGGGAGACGCGCTACCGCGGGTGGGGCGCTCTCAAGAAGCTGGAGTACATGGACGCGCTCATGAAGTCACTCGCAGGGCACATGCCCAGTGAAACGCCGACGGCGGAGCTCGACGCGCTTCCGAAATTGCGCAAGACGCTCCGGCAGTACTATCGGCGGAAGCGCCGGCATTACGGCGTCGATCGCCCCGAGTTCTACGACCGCGACCTGCGCCGCCTCTTTTCGGACGCGCCCGAGTTCGCCAACAATCTCTCTGCCTCGCAGTTCATCGCGCGCAACCGCCGGTCGGTGCGGCGCGTCGTGTCCGACTGGACCGGCATCTACCAGTACACGGTCGATCAGCTGATGGAAGACATGATTGCGCGCAGCCGTCAGCTCAAGCTGCGGCTGGCCGTGCCGGAAGACGAAGCCCGCAAGCAGTTCACCGTTCTTCTCACCGTGCAGACCATGAACTTTCTGCACAGCGGCGGACACCGGGTGGCTCTGTGAAACCGCAGCGCGTGCTGACGCTCGTGCATCGCCACCTGGTGCCGCCCACCGATATCGCCGGCATCGACCTCGCCACGGCTCCGTGGAAGACGGAGCACGACGTCATCGAGTCGCTGCGCACTCGCGGTCATGAGGTGCTGCCGCTCGGCGTCCAGGACGATCTCGGCGTCGTGCGCTCCGCGATCGAAACGTGGAAGCCGACGATCGTCTTCAACCTGCTCGAGTCGTTCGACGACGTGACCACGTTCGACATGAACGTGGTGAGCTATCTCGAGTTGATGAAGGTGCCGTACACGGGGTGCAACCCCCGCGGCCTGCTCATCGCGCGTGACAAGGCGCTCTCGAAGCAGCTGCTCGCCTACCATCGCATTCCATTTCCCGAGTTCATGGTGTTCAGACGCAACAAGGCGATCCGGATCCCGCCGCACATGCAGTTTCCGGTGATCGTGAAATCGCTGACGTACGAAGCGTCGGTCGGTATCTCACAGGCTTCCGTCGTGAACGACGTCGAGAAGCTCAGGAAGCGCGTGGAGTTCATTCACGAGAGTGTCGGCAGCGACGCGATCGCCGAGCGGTACATCGACGGCCGCGAGCTCTACGTCGGCGTGTTGGGCAACGATCGGATCCGCGTCTTCCCCGTGTGGGAGATGACATTCGAGGGGATGATCGAAGGCGACAACTGGCCGATCGCGACCGAGCGCGTGAAGTGGAACCCGAAGTACCAGACGAAGCACGGGATTCAGACCAACGCCGCGCAGCATCTGCCGGAGGGCGCGATCGACCAGATTCAGCGCCTGGTGCGCCGGATCTATCGCACGCTGGCGCTGACCGGCTACGCGCGCGTCGATCTGCGGATGGATGCGAGCGGCAAGGTGTTCTTCCTCGAAGCCAATCCGAACCCGCAAATCGCACACGGGGAGGATTTCGCGGAATCCGCCGAACGATCGGGACTGAAGTACGAGGCGCTCCTGGAGCGGATTCTTGCGCTGGGCCTCGCGTGGAGGCCGGGAACGGTATGAAATTCGGAATGCGGAATTCGGAATGCGGAATGCACTCGCCCGCCCCAAGCCCTCGGGCCCTTTACCGTTTGAACCTTCAGGCCCTCAGGCCCTTGAGTATTCGCCTCCGAGCCCTCAGGCCCTTCACCGTTTGAGTCCCCCAAAGTGACTGCCCCAGCCCTCCTCCCCGTCCTCTCGCAGTATTGGGGCTTTCACGCGTTCCGCCCGCTGCAAGAGGAAGCCATGACGGCAATCCTCGACGGCCGCGACAGCGTCGTCGTCTTGCCGACGGGCAGCGGGAAGTCCCTGTGCTTCCAGGCGCCTGCGCTCGTCGCACCGCAGGATCAGTCGCGGCGCCTTGCGATCGTGGTGTCGCCGCTCATCGCCCTGATGAAGGATCAGGTGGACGGGTTGCGCGAGGCAGGCGTCCCCGCGCGGTGCTTGAACAGCGCGCAGTCCTCCGGCGAGCGCGCCGACGCGATGCAGGCGATCCGAAGCGGCGAGTGCCGCCTGCTCTACGTCTCACCCGAGCGGCTCGTCGGCGATGGCGGTGAGGCGTTCCGCCGCATGCTCGGCCAGGCGGGCGTCCGCTTCGTCGCGGTGGACGAAGCCCATTGCATCAGTCAATGGGGCCACGATTTCCGCCCCGAGTATCGTCTGCTCGGGCAAGTGAGGAACGACTTTCCTGCGGCGTCCTTTCACGCGTTCACCGCCACGGCTACGGTTCGTGTCCGCCACGACATCGGCGTGCAGCTGGGGCTGCAGAACCCGTCGGTTCTCGTCGGACCGTTCGATCGTCCGAATCTGACGTATCGCGTGCTGCCGCGCCACGAGATGCGGGCGCAACTCAACACAGTGCTCGCACGCCACCAGGGCGAGGCCGGGATCATCTACTGTCTCTCGCGCCGCGAGGTGGACGAGCTCGCCGCCGCACTCGCAGGAACCGGCCTTCGTGCGCTCCCGTATCACGCCGGATTGTCCGACGATGAACGGCATGCGCATCAGGAGGCCTTTCTCGACGAGCGGGCGGACGTGATGGTAGCCACGGTCGCCTTCGGAATGGGCATCGATCGGCCGGACGTGCGATTCGTTATTCATGCGGGCGCGCCGCGATCGGTCGAGCACTATCAGCAGGAAGCGGGGCGGGCCGGGCGCGATGGTGCACCGGCCGAGTGCGTACTCATATCCTCACCGGCAGACTTTCTGCGGTGGCGAAGCCTGCTCGAGGCCAACGGTGAGCTGAGTGACGCCAATCGCCAGCACCTGCGCGATATCGAACGGTACGTCGCCGCGACGCAGTGCCGCCATCGCGCGCTCGTCGAGTACTTCGGACAGCAGCATGCCGCCCCGTCCTGCGGCGCGTGCGACTGGTGTCTCGGCGAGCTGGAGGCCATCCCCGAGCCCGTCGTCGTGGCGCAGAAGGTTCTGTCGTGCGTCGTCCGTACGGGACAGCGGTTTGGCGTCGGGCATGTCACGGCGGTGCTGGCGGGACAGACAACGGAGAGCGTGCTCAAGCGAGGTCATGAGGGACTGAGCACCTTCGGTCTGCTGAAGGAATCGCCGATCGAAGACATCCGCGGGTTCATCGACCAGCTCACGCATGCCGGCTACCTGCTTCGCGCCGGCGAGCCCTATCCGACCGTGCAGCTGACAGCGGAGGGACGTGAGCTGATGCGCGGCAGCGGCACCTGCGTGCTGCACCGGCAGCCCAGGCGCCCCGAGCGGCGCCGTACCAAGGGCGGCTCACGGACTGGCCGGATGGTGGCCGCGCCGGGCTCGGCTGATGAAGCGCTGCTGGCCGCCCTTCGCGGGCTGCGGCTGTCGTTGGCGCGCGAGCGCCGCGTGCCGGCGTACGTGATCTTTCACGACGCCACACTCGCCGAACTCGCGTCGGCACGGCCCCGCACCTTGTCGGCGCTGCGCGAGGTCGTCGGCATTGGCGAACGAAAAGCAGCGACGTTCGGCGCCCAGATTCTCGACGTGATTGCCGCGACAGGCGCCGCGACCTGAGCGAGCCGGCACGGGCCGAGTGCTAACATGACGGTTCTGTGTCCCAGGCGACGGTGACGGCCAGCGGTCCTCAATCCAACCAGCCTCCCTCCGAAGGTTCGGCGCTGACTCGTGCGCTCCAGCGAGTGGCCGCCGCGCTGACCTACCGCGACTTCCGCGTGCTGTGGATGGGCGCCTGCACGTCCAGCATCGGCACCTGGATGCAGAAGGTGGCTCAAAGCTGGCTGGTCCTGGAGCTGACGAATTCTGCGTGGTACCTGGCGCTCGATGCCTTCGTGGGCGAAGCGCCGCTGCTGCTGTTCACGTTGATAGGCGGCGTCGTGGCGGATCGCCGCGACCGACGCAAGTTGCTGCTCGTCTCGCAGATCGTCCAGTTGTCGTCTGCGTTCAGTCTGGCGGCCCTCGTCGCCACCGGCCACGTGTCGATCTGGGCCATCCTGTGTCTGTCGTTCATCAGCGGTACCGCGCAGGCGTTCGGCGGGCCCGCCTATCAGTCGCTCATCCCATCCCTCGTCAGGACCGAAGATCTGCCGAATGCGATTGCGTTGAACTCCATCCAGTTCAACATCGCGCGCGTCCTCGGACCGCTGCTCGCGGGCATCGCACTGCACCGCTTCGGCATGGTGTCGTGCTTCACGCTGAACGGCATTTCGTTCCTGGTCGTGATCGGGTCCCTGCTGGCGCTGCATGTGCAGCACGTACCGCCCGCCAGGACGCGGCATATGTGGGACGAACTGCGGAGTGGCCTCGACTACGCCCGTGGTGAGCGCCGGCTCATGGCGCTCATCGCGTTAGCCTTCGCGACAACGTTTCTGGCGATCCCGCTCCTGACATTCCTGCCGCTCATGGCGCGAAACATCTTTCATGAGGACGTGGGCGGATACAGCCGGATGATGGCGTTTTCCGGCGGCGGCGCGATCGTGGGTGCGATCATCGTCGCCTGGCTCGGACGATTCAAGCACATGGGACTGACGGCGCTGCTCGTGCAGATCGTCGTCGGGGCCGCCATTGTGGTGTTCTCGCAGTCACGGATGATGTGGCTGAGTCAGATCCTGCTTCTCGTGGCCGGCGCAACCCTCATCATGTCGATGTCACTCGTCACATCGCTCGTGCAACTGATCGCGCCCAATGACATGCGCGGCCGGGTCATGAGCATCTACATGGTGGCGTTCAGAGGCGGCATGCCGCTCGGGAGCCTCGTCAGCGGCAAGGTGGCCGACGCGACCTCCGCCCCCGTGGCGCTCGCCATCGACGGCGTCCTCCTCGTGCTCGTCGGCCTGTATTTCCTCGTGCGGAGCCATGGCGTGCGCGACGTCGAAGGCGCGAGCCGAGCGCCGCAGGCGCCGGTCCGGGCCGCAGGTGCCGCCGCGTCCGGGACGTAGTACCATGCCGGCGTGCTCCTGACCGCCTCCGCCCTCGCTCTGGGGTTCCTCCATGGCCTCGGGGCCGATCACCTGATGGCCATCGCCGCGCTCTCAGTGCGGCCGGCGGATCGCGCCGGATCGCGCACGCATCCGGTGCGCGTCGCCGTGGGCTTTGCCGTCGGGCACGCGCTGCTCCTGCTGGCAGGGTGCGCGCTCGTCATCCTCCTCGGGTGGCAGATACCAGTGCTCGTCGAGCGGACCGGTGAGCGCGTGGGCGGCGTGCTGTTGATACTCCTCGGAGCCTTCGGACTGTGGGTCGCGTTCAACCAGCGCCTGTACGGCCACACTCACGCGCATGGCGACCCGCCGCACGTGCATTACCACGTGCACTTCGGTCAGGCGCACGGCCATCCGAGCGATGGTCACCAGCATCTGCCCGGTCTGCTGGGCGCAGTGTTCGCCGTGAGCGGGCTGCGCGCCATCACGTTGATGGCCCCGATAGGCTCTGCGCTGGATGGCAATGTCGTCGCGTCGATGTTCACCGTGGCGTACCTGGTAATCGTCTTTGCCGCCGGCATCCTGCTCTCGATGTCGCTCTTCGGCATCGTGCTGTCGCGCGTCCTCGGATCGGAGGCCGTCGCCCGCAGGGTGGGCCGTGGCGCCGCAATCCTGACGGCCTGCGCGTCGATGGGACTCGGCGTGTATTGGATTGTCGCGAGCTGACCGCCTGACACTTGCGGCCGCGACATGACCGTGTGATGCCGTGAGCGCCGCTTCCGTACCGGATCGCATCCTCATCGTCGAAGACGACCCCGACATCGCGAACCTGCTCGCGCACAGCATGAAGAAGGCGGGGTTCGCCGCCGACGTCGTGCTGACGGGTGCGACCGTGGTGGCGCAGGTTCGGCGCGACCAGCCGTCGCTCCTCCTGCTGGACGTCATGCTCCCGGGTCTCGACGGCTTGGAAGTCTGCCGCGCGCTGCGGGCGGACCCGAGCACCGCCGCCATTCCGATCATCATGATTACCGCCCGCGTCGACGAAGCCGATCGGATCGGCGGGCTCGAGCTCGGGGCGGACGACTACATCACGAAGCCCTTCAGTCCCAATGAGGTCGTCGCCCGTGTGCGCGCGCTCCTGCGCCGATCCTCCCGCACGGCCGCGCCCGACACACTGTTGACGTACAACGGCCTCAGAATCGACCTCGAGCGGCATACGGTGATGGCTGACGGAGAGGAAGTGCGGCTGACCGCCAAAGAATTCCTGCTGCTGCAGTACTTCGTGCAGCATCAGGGCCGCGTGCTGTCGCGTGACCTGCTGCTCTCGGATGTCTGGGGCTATCGCTATACGGGTGGAACCCGCACGGTCGATGTCCACGTTCGCAGACTCCGCGAAAAGCTGCCTGCGCTGGCCGACTCCATCGTCACGATCAAGCAGTTCGGCTACAAGCTATCCGAGGCGGGCTCGTGAGGCTGACGTTCAGGAACAAGCTGTTCGTGACGGCGGCCGCGGTCGGCATCCTCGCGGCGCTCATCGCCGCTGGATTGCTCGTGTGGTCGCTGCGCCGTGACATGCACGCACGTATCGAGAGCCGGCTGCTGCTCGAAACCAGACTCGTGGCGGACCTGCTCGAGCGCGGCGCATTGCCCGGCGAACAGGCATCACTCGACGGCGAAGCCGATCGGCTCGGACGGCTCGTCGGCGCGCGGGTCACCTTCATCGGACCCGATGGCAAGGTCGTCGGCGATTCATGGGTGGCCGAGAAGGACCTCGCCGCCGTCGAAGAGCACCTGCATCGTCCCGAGATCATGGAAGCCAGGCAGGCTGGCGTGGGGCGCGCGCGCCGCTTCAGCGCAACCGTCAACGTCGAGATGGTGTACATCGCCGTGCCGGTCAGGCATCCGCAAGTGTCGTTTGTACGCCTGGCCGCCGCCGAGACCGAGATCCAGGAACAGCTCCACGCGATCGTTCCGCCGACGCTCGTGGCCATTGGCGTCAGCCTGCCCGTCGCGCTGGTGCTGGCCTGGGCGTTCTCGCTGCCGCTCGCACGGCGGATGCGCGCCGTCGCAGATGCCGCGACGCACTATGCCGCTGGGGATTTCGGCCAGACTCCCGTCGACTACGGAGACGACGAGCTCGGCACGGTCGCTCGGACGCTCGACGGCATCGTCCAGGATCTCGGCCGCAGGCTGGGCGAGCTGGCGCGCAATCGGGCGCGGATGGAGGCCATTCTCGCCGGAATGGTCGAAGGGGTCCTCGTCCTCGACGAACAGGGTCGCATTCAACTCGTCAACGACGCGGCCCGCCGGCTGTTGAAGATCGATGACGACCCGACCGGACGGCGTCACACGGAAGTCGTCCGGCATCCGGACGTCCTCGCTCAGCTGGGTGCGGCGCTGCGGGGCGACGAAGCACCGGGCGTGGAGCTCACCCTCAGCGGCAACGATCGGCGTGTGCTGTTCGCCCGTGCGGCGTCCGCCCGGGACGATCGCTACGGAGGAGCCGTCCTCGTGCTCCACGACATCACCGACTTGCGGCGCGCCGATCAGGTGCGCCGTGATTTCGTGGCGAACGTGTCACACGAGTTGCGGACACCCCTCACGGCGATCCGCGGCTACGTCGAAGCCTTGCTCGACGAGTCGCCGAGTGACGAAGCGCGCGAGTTCCTCCAGATCATCTTCCGGCACACCACCCGCATGGAGCGGCTCGTCGGTGACCTGCTGCGGCTGGCTCGCCTCGACGCCCGCCAGGAGACGGCGGAAGTGTCACGCGCCGATCTGAGTGCGCTCCTCGACGCCGTGCTGACGGAATTGGCACCGGCCATTGAAGCGCGAGGGACCGACGTTCACGTCGTGGTCAACGACGCGGCCCGCGTGGTGGTGACGGATCAGGCCAAGCTGCACGACGTCCTGAAAAATCTGGTCGAGAACGCCGTCAACTATGCGCCGGAGCATGGCGCCGTCTGGGTGAACGCGCGTGCGGACGACGGAGGCACGGTCATCGAGGTGGCCGACACCGGACCAGGCATCCCGCCCGCGGATCTCGAGCGCGTGTTCGAACGGTTCTACCGCGTGGACAAGTCGCGATCGAGAAATCCCGGAGGCACCGGCATCGGACTCGCGATCGTGAAGCACCTGGTGGAGCTGCTCGGTGGAGACGTGCGCGCGTCGAATCGTCCGGAGGGTGGCGCCGTCTTCACATTGCACCTGCCGCCCGACCGTCCGGTACCTGCCGGCGATCGCGCACGCGCCGTGGCGCACGGCTGAGCGCGTCGCTCCTACTTCACACCAGCCGCACTCAGCATCCAGTACGTCGCGGCCGACAGCGCCGCGGACGCCGGAATCGTCAGCAGCCAGGCCCACACGATGCGACCGGCGACTCCCCATCTGACGGCCGACAGACGGCGCGTCGCGCCGACGCCTACGATGGCACCGGTGATCGTATGTGTCGTGCTGATCCCCACACCCAGCAGGGTGGCGATGAGGATCGCCACGGCGGCTCCCGTTTCAGCGGCGAAGCCACCCACGGGTTGAAGTCGTGTGATCTTCGATCCCATCGTGTGGATGATTCGCCAGCCGCCAGACAGCGTGCCGAGGCCGATCGCCGTGTACGCGGACAATTCGACCCACAGTGGAATGTGAAACGTCTGGATGTACCCGGCCGTGAAGAGGACGCCCGCGATGATCCCCATGGTTTTCTGGGCATCGTTCGCCCCGTGCATCAGGCTGAAGCACGCGGCCGACAGCAGCTGAAAACGGCGGAACCACTTGTCCACGCGCGACGGCGGGACCCAGCGGAAGATCCAGAAGATCGACGTCATCAACGTCAATCCCACGAACAGACCAACCAGGGGTGCCACGACGATGAAGATCAGCGTCTTCGTCCAACCCGAGACGATGATTGCGCCAAACCCCGCCTTGCAGACCGCGGCACCTGCATAGCCGCCGAACAGCGCGTGCGACGAGCTCGTCGGCAGACCCATGTACCACGTGAACAGATTCCAGGTGATCGCGCCCATCAGACCCGCGAAGATCACGACCAGCGTGACCACCTTCAGGTCCACCATGCCGCTGCCAACGGTCTTGGCGACGGCCGTGCCGACGAGGAAGGCTGCGGCAAAGTTGAAGAACGCTGCCCAGATCACCGCCTTGCCGGGCGACAGGACGCGCGTCGACACCACGGTCGCGATTGAATTGGCTGCGTCGTGGAATCCGTTGATGTAGTCGAAGACAAGAGCGACGACGATGAGCAGGCCGACGGGCAGCAGGTCGTACATCGACCTCACCCGTGCTTGACCACGACGGCCTCGAAGACGTTCGCGACGTCTTCACAGCGGTCCGTGGCTTCTTCGAGCAGGTCGAGCACCTCTTTCCATTTCATGACGAGCAACGGGTCGCGCTCTTCGTCGAACAACCGACGCAACGCTTCGTCGTGTAGATCGTCGGCTTCGTTCTCGAGCCGGTTGATCTCGACCGTGATGACGTGAACGCCGTGGCGCTGCTCGAGTGCAGCGGCACCCTGCCGGACCATGGGCGCGGCACGGGCGATGATGCGTGCGAGCTCCCGCGCACCGAAGCGCACCTTGTCGATCCGGTACCGGCGCACGACCGCTGCGGAGGCGTCAATCGCATCCATCACGTCGTCGAGCGACCGCGCGAGACCGTGAATGTCTTCGCGGTCGAGCGGCGTCACAAAGGTCCGATTCAGCCGCTGGAAGATCTCGTGCGTGATCGAGTCGCAGCGATGCTCGGCCTCCTGGATCTCGGCCGCCTTGTCCCAGGCGGGCGGATCTGTGGCGAGCAGGGCTTCGAGAAGGCCCGCCCCGACGACGAGCTCGTCGGCGAGGGCGATAAAGTCCGCGTAGAACTTCTCTTCCCGGGGTATGAGACGGAAACGTGGGAGGCGCATGGGCGACGGGCGCCCATGCTAGCAGATCCGTGTGGCCGTTACACGATGCTCACACGAGCTTCGCTGCACGCCGCGCAACAAGGCTCATGTCCAGCGGCACTTACGAGCGACAGGCGAAGCCTCGCTACGCTGGCCCGGCCGGCTGGTGGCGGACGTCCTTGGCCTCCACCAGGAAGATCACGTCCTCGGCGATGTTCGTCGCGTGATCGCCCACTCGCTCGAGATGGCGCGAAATCAGGATCAGGTCCGTCGCGGGTTTGATCACGGCCGGCCGCGCAAGCATGTGTCCGAGCAGCTCGCGGAAGATCTGGTTCTTGAGCGCGTCGAGCTCGTCGTCGCGGCGCAGCACGTCCTGCGCGAGCTGCAGGTCGTGCGTGACGAAGGTGGTCAGCGCGTCCTGAAGCATCTTCTGGGCAATGCCGCCCATCCGCGGCAGATCCACGAGCTCTTTGACCGGAGGATGTTCGATGTACCGCCGCGACGCTTCCGCGATGTTGACCGCAAGGTCGCCCACGCGCTCGAGATCGCCGCTGATTTTCAACCCCGCGACGATCAGGCGCAGGTTGCTCGCCATCGGCTGATGGAGCGCGATGAGCTTGAAGCAGCGGTCGTCGATTTCGATCTGCAGCGCGTTGACCGCCGCATCGCCCTTGATGACGGCATCGAGCGCATCGCCGTCGCGTTCGATGAGCCCTCGCATCGCTTCGCCGACGCGCACCCTTGCGAGCCGTCCCATTTCCAGCAGCCGCTCGCTGAGCGTAGCGAGCTCTTCGTCGAAATGCCTGACCTGGTGGTCTTCGAGTGCCATGTGCGCCTCAGCCGAACCGGCCCGTGACGTAGTCCTCGGTCAGCTTCTGCCGAGGATTGGTGAACATCTCGGCTGTGGGCAGCGCCTCCACGAGTGTGCCGAGCCAGAAGAATGCGGTGACGTCGGATACGCGCGCCGCCTGCTGCATGTTGTGCGTGACGATCACGATCGTGTATTGCTGCTTGAGGCCGAAGACGAGCTCCTCGATCCGCTGCGTCGCGATGGGATCGAGTGCCGAGGCGGGCTCGTCCATCAGCAGGATGTCGGGGCGAATCGCCAACGCGCGTGCGATGCAGAGGCGCTGCTGCTGTCCACCAGACAGCGCCATCGCGGACTCGTGCAGCCGATCCTTCACTTCGTCCCACAGCGCCGACTCACGCAGGCTCTGTTCGACGCGATTGTGCAGCTCCTGCTTGCCCGTCGCCAGCGCATTCAGCTTCACGCCGTACGCGACGTTCTCGAAGATGCTCTTCGGGAACGGATTCGACTTCTGGAACACCATGCCGACCCGGCGCCGCAGATCCACGACATCGATTCTCGGGTCGTACGCGTCGCGTCCTTCGATCAGGATCTTTCCTGTGACGCGCGTACCTGGGATGACGTCGTTCATCCGGTTCAGCGTGCGGAGAAACGTGCTCTTCCCGCAGCCCGACGGACCGATGAACGCGGTCACTACATTGCGCCGCAGCTGGATCGTGATGTTTTCCAGCGCTCTCTTCGTGCCGTAGTAGAAAGCCAGATCCTGGACGTCGATTGCGACAGGACGGGCGGAGATCGCCGCAGGCGCCGCCGCTCCGGCCGGTAGCGCCGAACGCATGTCGGTGAGCGGACGGCCTCCTGGAGTCTCGGTCACGTGATGACTCATCGTCCTACCTGCATGCGCTCCAGCCGGCGGGTTGCCACGCGAGCCAGCACCGAGCACCCGAGAACGAGTGATACAAGGACGAGCGCTCCGGCCCAGGCCTGGCGATGCCAATCTTCGTACGGCGAGATCGCGTACGTGAACACCTGAACGGTCAGCGTCGAGATTGGCTGATCGAGTCTGGTGGACCAGAACCGGTTGTTGAACGACGTGAACAGCAGCGGTGCCGTTTCGCCGGCAATGCGAGCGAGTGCCAGCATCACGCCGGTCACGATGCCAGGCAACGCGGCAGGAAGAACGACCGTGAAGACAGCTCGCCCGCGGGTCGCGCCCAACGCGAGAGCGCCCTCACGCAGCCCGCCCGGAACCAGCAGCAGCAGTTCCTCCGTGGTCCGAGCGATGATCGGAACCATCATGATCCCGAGCGCGACGCCGCCGGCCACAGCGGTGAACTGCTTGATCGGGAGCACCACCAGGCCGTACACGAAGACACCGATGACGATCGACGGGACCCCGTTCAGCGTGTCTGCGGCAAAGCGAACGGCGGAGGCGATTCTGGATCCCGCGAACTCCGACGCGTACACGCCGCACAGGACGCCAACCGGAACGGCGAACAGGGCACCAAGACCGGTCACGATCAACGAACCCGCAATTGCGTTGGCCATCCCCCCGCCCGGCTCACCGACGGGCTGTGGCATGTGCGTGAAGAAATCGAGGTTGAGCGACTGGATGCCCTGGCTGACCACGAAGAACAGGATGAAGCCGAGGGGGACGAGCGCCACGAGCACCGACAGACCACAGAACCCTGTCACGATGCGCGACGTGATGCGGCGCCGCTGATCTCGCGTCATGCCGCCTCCGGCGTGGGGATGGGCACGGCTGCTTTGGGGGCGCGGGACCGGGATCGCGTCATGCTCCAGATCAGTAGACGCGAGCTGGCGTTCACGATCAGCGTGATGATGAACAGCACCAGACCGATCTCGATCAGGGCGTGCAGGTACAGCTCGTCGCTGGCCTCGGTGAATTCATTCGCGATGACCGCGGCCATCGTATATTGCGGGGCGTTCAACGACGTCGAGACCTGAGGGTTGTTGCCGATCAGCATCGTCACCGCCATGGTCTCGCCAAGCGCGCGGCCGAACCCGAGCATGATCGAACCGACGATGCCGGTTCGTGCGTAGAAGAGTGCGGCGCGGATGGCCTCCCATTGAGTCGCGCCCAACGCATACGCCGCTTCGCGCTGAGCCACCGGCACCGCCTTCAGCACTTCGCGCGCTACCGACGAAGTGAACGGCGTGATCATGATGGCCAGGATCAGGGCGGCGGCGAGCATGCCGACGCCGAGCGGTGGGCCGCTGAACAACGGCGTCGCCTTGAGCACGGCAGGCAGGTGCACCTGAAAAGCTCGTACCCACGGCACCAGGACGAAAATCCCCCACAACCCGTACACAATCGACGGAATCGCGGCGAGCAGCTCGGTCAGGAACGTCAGCGGCTGCCGCATCCAGTTCGGCGCGAGCTCCGAGAGAAAGACGGCGATGCCGAGGGCGACGGGCGTGGAGATGAGCAACGCCAGAACCGACGAGTAGTGCGTCCCCCAGATGAATGGCAATGCGCCGAAGTCGCCGGAGACGGGATCCCACGTTCGCGTCACCCAGAATCCGAACCCGAATTTGGCGATCGCCAGCTGGGATTGACGCCAGAGTTCGAAGCCAATCCCGAGGACGATGACGATCAGCAGAACCGCGAAGCCGCCGGTGAACAGGCGGAACCCGAGGTCGCCTCCGATTCTGAACGGTCTGCGCGGTTCTGCCACGGGACGGCTCCAGTTACAACTTGATCTGCGCGAGGCTCGTGAGCTCCAGCTTCACGACTTCGTCGGGCAGGGGCGCGTAACCCAGTTCTGACGCGAACTTCTGCCCGTCCGTAAGGGCCCACTTCATGAAGTCCACGAAGATCTTGGCCTGCGCCTTGTCTTTCGGGTTCTCGTACAGGAGCAGCCACGTGAACGACGAGATCGGATAGACGCCCTGGCCGGGTGCGTTGGTGATCGACACGCGGAAGTCCTTGGGCATGCTCTTGGCCGCCACGCTGGCGGCTGCCGTCACCGCTTCGACCGATGCCTTCACGAACTCGCCGCCCGCGTTCTGCACCGAGCCATAGGTGATCTTGTTCTGGAGTGCGTAAATCAGCTCCACGTAGCCGATGGATCCCGGCGTCTGCTTCACGAGACCCGAGACGCCTTCGTTCCCCTT
>JBKPMA010000239.1:0-6772 GCA_046731935.1 Acidobacteriota bacterium | reverse complement strand
GGCCGCCGCCGATCACATCGTCCGGTCCTACTTCCATACGTTCGGGCTCCCGACGCTGATCACGAACTGCTCGAACAATTACGGACCGCATCAATTTCCAGAGAAGCTCATCCCGCTGATGATCCTCAATGCGCTCGACGGCCGTCCGCTCCCGCTCTACGGCGATGGCGGCAACGTGCGCGACTGGCTGCACGTCGCCGATCACTGCCGCGGCATCGACGTCGCGATCGAGCGCGGCACGAATGGCGAGGTCTACAACATCGGCGGCGGCAATGAGGTCAAGAACGTCGATCTCACGCATCGCATCCTCACTCTCGCCGGCCGGAACGAGTCGCTCATCAAACGCGTTGCCGATCGTCCGGGACACGACCGCCGCTATAGTCTCGATACGACCAAGCTCGGTCGGCTGGGATGGGCGCCGCAGCAGGACTTCGCCGAAGGCCTCGCCTCCACAGTGGCCTGGTACCGTGAGAACGAGTGGTGGTGGCGCCCTATCAAAGAGCAGGACCCTGCGTTCCGCGAGTTCTATCAGTCGCAGTACGGTGCGCGCCTGAGCTGACGTGATCGGGCCAATCCTCGTCACAGGCGCAGCCGGTTTCGTCGGCAGCCATCTGCTGGACCTGCTTCGTGCGACGGGGTTGCCAATCGAAGCGTGGATGCGGCCCGATGCGCCGCCTCTCGCAGCGCTCGAGACACCGGGCGTTACATGGGCAGCCGTCGAACTCCTTGATCGCGCGTCGGTCAATGCGCGGCTCTCGTCTCTCCGGCCGCGGACCGTCTTTCATCTGGCAGGCGCGGCGCACGTGGGCCGTTCGTGGGAGTCGGCCGGCGCCACGCTCGAAACCAACGTGATCGGCACGCACCACGTGCTCGAGGGCCTGCGATCGCTCGATGCTGATGCGCGCGTCCTTGTTCCGGGGTCAGCGGCGGTGTACGCGGTTAACGGCGCCGCACTCACCGAGGGATCCGCCGTTCATCCCGACAGTCCGTACGGCATCAGCAAGCTGGCGCAGGAACAACTCGGTCTCGCCGCTGCCGCCGAAGGCATGCACGTTGTCGTTACGCGATCGTTCAACCACATTGGCCCGCGGCAGGACCCGGCGTTTGCAGCCGCGAGCTTCGCGCGGCAGATCGCCCTTGCAGAACGCGGGCGCGCCCCTTCCGTCCTGCGCGCCGGCAATCTCGCTCCACGGCGGGATCTCACCGACGTCCGCGATACCGTGCGCGCGTACGCGGCGCTCATCGAGCACGGCCGCCCGGGAACTGTCTACAACGTCTGCTCAGGCCGCGCACTCGCGATGCAGGAGCTGGTAGACGGCCTCAGGGCGATGGCGAGTGTGCCAGTCTCGCTCGAGACCGATCCGTCGCTGTTCCGTCCGCACGACGCGCCGCTCGTGCTGGGTGACTGCAGCAGGTTGCAGGCAGACACCGGCTGGCGCCCTGCCATTCCGCTCGAAAAGACGTTCGCCGACCTCCTGGAGTATTGGCGAGCCCAGATCTAGGCGGCGATCCGATCACGGGAGCCTCCGCCGTTACGCGAGCCGACCGCACAAAGTCTCTTGATCTCGGGGCGCCGATGGCGCAGCATGATACCGGCGAACAAAAGGCGAATCAATGCCGGATCAGGCTGAAACTCTCTTCCCCATGGCGGAGCGCCCGACCGCGCGAGACATCGCGCGGAAGGTGAAGGACGGCGGGGGTCCGCAGGCCCTCGACGAGGCGCAGCGTCGAGCCGACGAAGCCACCTACCAGGAAATACGGTGCCGCAGCGCGCTGAACGCGGTCGCCGGGATGCCGTTCAAATGGACGCTCAATCCATATCGGGGCTGCACGCACGGCTGCCACTACTGCTTCGCGCGCCGCTATCACGCCCAGTTCGAGTTGGGTGCGGGTGATGACTTCGCGTCCGTCATCCTCGTCAAAACGAACCTGCTGGACGTACTCAGACGCGAGCTGGATCGTCCGTCCTGGGCGCGCGAAGTCGTTGCGATGGGAACGGCCACCGACCCCTATCAGCCGATCGAAGGTACGTACCGGCTGACGCGCGAGTCACTCGCGGCGCTCGCGGCCGCACGGACGCCTGTGGGGGTCGTGACCAAAGGCCCGATGGTCGTGCGCGACATCGACGTGCTGCAATCGGTGAACGCCTCCTCCTCGTGCACGGTCTATCTGAGCGTGCCGTCGATTGACGGAGACGCATGGCGCCGCCTGGAGCCTGGCACCGCACCGCCGCTGCAGCGGCTCAAAGCGGTGCGAGCATTGGTTGACGCTGGCGTGCCGGCCGGCGTCCTGATGGCGCCAATCGTTCCCGGGATCACATCCCATCCGCGCCTGCTCACCGAGACGATGAGGGCGATCGCCGATTCGGGCGCGGAGTTCGTGGGTGCGAACGTACTGCGGCTCGATCCCGGAACGCGCGAGCACTTCCTGGGCTTTCTGGCACGCGAGTATCCGGGCCTCGTGAATGGCTACGGGGATCTGTATGCAGGGGGATCGTCAGAGGCGCGATCCGACTATCGCGCGCAACTCAGAGGCGTTGTCGACCTCGTACAGCGGCGGGCAGGACTTGGTCGCCGCCAGCGGCCGCTCGATGCCGATGGCACGCCGGCGCCCGACGAATCAGACTCGCAGGGCACGTTCGAGTGGAAGGACTAGGCGCTCACGCTCCGTACGCGAACTCGCTCATGAGTTGAGGGCCGCCGGTCTCGACGACAACTGCGCCATCCCGCAGGCGAACCGAGAAGCTCACGGCTTCGTGCCAGCGCTGACTGATCGGAAGCTTCACCTGCTCGTCCAGCACGCGCTTCAGGAATCTCGCGCCATACGCGAGACTGTGACCTTCTTCGACCAGATGCTCGAGGGCATCGGCTTCGACGGTCAGCAGTCTGCCCTTACGCCGCAGCGTCTCCGCGACGCGATCGAGGTATAGACAGGCGATATGACGTACCTCTTCCTTCGTGAGAGGTGCGAAGACCACGATTTCGTCGATCCGATTCCTGAATTCCGGGGGAAATCTCCGCTCCAGCTCGCGTAGCACTTCAGCCTTCACGCCGTCGGCACCCATCTCATTGGTGCTGAACCCGAGCGGGCTGGTCAGGCGCCGGAAGTGCTCGGACCCGACGTTCGAGGTCATGATGACAATCGCATCGCTCAGATACACGCGCTTGCCGCGTCCATCCGTCAACCAGCCCTCGTCGAAGGCCTGAAGAAACAGATTGAGCAGCCCTGGGCTCGCCTTCTCGACCTCGTCGAGCAGCACCACGGAGTACGGGCGGTCGCGGAGCTGATTCGTCAGCACGCCCCCGCGCTCGGACCCCACGATCCCGCGCGGCATGCCAATCAGTTTGTCGATGCCGACCGTGCCGTCCTGATACTCCGACAGGTCGATCCGGATCATCTTCTTGTCGTCGCCGAACAGAAACTCTGCGACGGCCTTCGCGAGCTCCGTCTTGCCGACGCCGGTCGGACCAAGGAAGAGGAGCACGCCATCGGGTCGATCGAAGCCGTCCTTGAGCGGCCCCTTGTTGAGGACCAGGCGGCGCGCGACGGCGCGAATCGCTTCCTTCTGCCCGACGACGCGCTTCGCAAGCTGCGCTTCGACCGAGCGGAAGCGGTCGCTCACCTCGCGATACACCATGTCTTCCGGAATATTCGCGGCGTGCGCGATCACCGAGACCACGTCGCTCGTGCGGACTTCGAGACGACGATCGATTTCGGCCCGCACTGATGCGGTGTCGAGCCACCCGATCACCTTGTCGGGCAGCCGCAGATGCCGGATGTACCGCGGCGACAGCTCCAACGCGGTTTCGATCGCTTCGTCGGTGATTCTGACGGCGTAGTTGCGCTCGAGTCGCGGCCGCAGCTCGTACAGGATGTGGCGCGTCTCCGCGATCGTCGGCTCGGCGATCTGCACCGTCCGGAACCGCCGCGCGAGCGCTTCGTCCTCCTGGATGTACTGCTTGTACTCGTTCAGCGTCGTCGCGCCAATGATGCGGACCTCGCCGCGAGCGAGCACCGACTTGAAGACGTTGGCGGCATCGGAAGGAGCGCCGAGCGCGGAGCCGGCGCCGACCATGGTGTGTGCTTCGTCGATGAACACAATCAGGTTGGGCCGCTCTTTCAGCTCGCGCAAGACGTTCTGGATGCGGTCCTCGAACATGCCGCGCAGCATCGTGCCCGCCACCATGCTGTTCATCTCGAGATTGACGATCTGACAATCGCGCAGCCGGACAGGCAGCGTCTCGGGCTCGAACTCGATCCGGCGCGCGAGACCCTCCGCGATTGCGGTCTTTCCGACCCCTGGTTCGCCAATCAACATCACCGAGTTCGCGCGTTCGCGGTGGCAGAGAATCTCGACGACTTGCTGGATCTCACGGTCGCGGCCGAAGACCGGCGGCGTGCGATCCTGACGGGCGAGCAGGTTCAGGTTCGTCGCGAAGTGCTTGAGGAACGGAGGCAGCTCGAAGCGCTTCTTCAACCGCTCGTCCCGGATCTCGACATCCCGCATCCGGCTGGAGATGCGTGCCACGAGCAGATCCGGCTCAACGCCCTGATCGCGCAGCACTGCAACTGGCACGCCTTGTGTTTCCTCGAAAATGGCGGTGAAGAGGTCGCCCGAATCGATCCCTGAGCGTCCGTTGCGGCTGGCATGCTGCAGCGCCAGCTTGAACACGAGCTTTGCCGCCGCAGACGGATGCACGTCCCGGCCGCCAGCGCTCGGGATCGCGAGCAGGTGATCGTCGAGCGTCTGAAGAATGGCGTACGGGTTCAGATTGAGCTCGCGCATTACCTCTGCAAACAGATCCCATTCCACTTGTGCAAAGGCGAGGAACAGATGCTCGGGCCCGACGACGGCATGGTCTCGCCGGCGTGACTCTTCCACCGCGCGGTCGACGATCCGTTGCGCCGACTCGCTCAATTTGCCTGGTGGAATGTCCAATTCGTCCATGTGCCGCCCCTTCTACCCTTGTATCGAGCAAAAGCGGGGCCACGAATACACTTTTGGGCCACTGAAAGAGGGCGTCAAAACAGAGGCGAATCCGGCGCAGGCCTGCCGGATGCGGCAATTCGTGGACAGAATGGGAAGACGATCGTCCAGGTCGGGACCGACGCTGCGACGGCAGGCCGACACCTTGCGTTTGGCGAGACAGCTGCCAGCGCGACCTCAGAGGCTCATGAGTAGGCCACCGATGAGTGCGGCGCGCCAGGCAAGGTGATCGAGCTCGATGTGCTCATCGATGGCGTGAGCCCCACCGCCTATCGGACCGAGGCCGTCGAGCGTGGGCACACCCAGTGCCGCGGTGAAGTTACCGTCGGAGCCGCCTCCCGTCGCGCCTTCCGCCAGATCGCGGCCCAGCGCGGCTGCGACGGATCGTGCGCTCTCGTAGAGTTGGATTACATGAGCCGAACGCTCGAGAGGCGGCCGATTGATGCCTCCACTCACACGAAGACGAGCGCCAGCCACATGCGGAGTCAGCGCGTACAGCGCCCGTTCGATCGCATCGGCATCCACCATCGTCGACACACGCACATCGAGCTCGACGCGGGCGTACGCGGGCACCACGTTGGTGCGCGTCCCGCCCTCTATGCGGCCGGCCGTAATCGTCAAGCCACGCGAGGGATCCTGCAGCGCCTGCAGGGCCAGCACGTGATGCGCGAGCTCCACGATGGCGTTGACGCCTTTCTCCGGTTCGATGCCTGCATGCGCGGAGAGACCGTAGGCCTCGATGGTGAACTCGCCTACGCCTTTCCTTGCGGTCTTGACGCCGCCGCCGGGCAGCGACGGCTCGAGCACCAGCACTGCGACGCTTCGTCTGGCCTCTTCTTCGATCAGCTCGCGTGAGGTCTGGCTGCCGACTTCTTCGTCCGACGTGAGGAGCCACACGAGCCGATGGCGCAGCCGGAGTCCGAGGGCGGCGATCGCTCGGACCGCGAGCGCGCCCACGCCGATTCCGCCTTTCATGTCGTACACGCCAGGGCCGCACAACCGGCTCGAGTCGCGGCGCACTGGCATCCGGGCGAGCTGTCCGTTCGGCCAGACCGTGTCCATGTGTCCGAGAAGCAGCACCTGCGAGTCGCCGCTGCCCCACGTCATCCGCAGGTGAGCGCCCGCGGTCGTCTGTTTCAGCAACTCAGTGCGCCACCCAAGGCTGCCGAATCGATCCGCCGCAAATGCGCCGAGTCGATCGACGGCGGCCTTGTCGAAGCTGGGTGACTCGATTGTCGCGAGCGCCTCGATGAAGGCGGTGACCCACTCACGCTGACGCTCGCAGTAGGCGACGAGCGCGGTCAACGGTTCGGTCTGGGGAGATGTCATGCTGACCGTATCGGATTGGTGTTCGTAGCCCGATGCACGCGTCCATGCGACGTTCGGAACGCACGCCGTCGTGTGCTAATAATGAGGTATGCGATCGTCTGGTTGGAAGCGCCGTGCGTCACCACTCTGGTCGGGTCTGCTCGCGGCCGGCTGCGTGGCGTCCCTTGTCGCGCAGGCGCCTGCGCCCAGACCCGCCGCACCCCAACCGGCACGTCCGTCCCCGCCGGCACAACCGGCTGCGCCGCCCGCTCAGGCCATAGAACTGCCGTCGGTCCAGGAGGAAGCCGCGCCGACCGCCGTCGTGCTGGGCGTCAGTCTCTATCCGACCGCACAGTTCATCCGCTCGTACGATGCGGGGCGCGGGCAGCGGTTCTACATCTTCGCCACGCCGTCCTCGTTCGCCGACGTGGTGAACTATTACCGGAACCTGCTGAAGCAGCGCGGCGAGCTCGTGTT
>JBKPMA010000238.1:0-3764 GCA_046731935.1 Acidobacteriota bacterium | reverse complement strand
GCCGTGGATTGATGTGGGGGCTGGACCTCGATCGGCCTGCCGCGGCAGTCGTCGACGCGGCGCGGGAGGGCGGCCTCCTGGTCAACGCGACGGCAAAGACGGTGGTGCGACTGTTGCCGCCGCTCACGATCACCGAAACAGAGGTGGATGAGGCGGTCTCACGCCTCGATGCCGCGCTCGGCGCGGCTGCCAGGAGCTGACTGACGTGCTGAGCCTGATCGAACGGACGCCCGCGTCCGTGCACACGTTCCCAGAGGTCCTCGACCTCCGCCAGGCGACGCCTGACGATGTGCCAGCGATCCATGCGCTGGTGGATCGGCACGTGGCAACCGACCATCTGTTGCCGCGCGCGAGCGAGGAAATCCAGTCGCACTGCGAGCGGTTCGTCGTCGCGACCGTAAACGGCGAAGTCGTGGGATGCGCTGAACTGGCGCCGCTCAGCCCACAGGTGGCAGAGGTCAGGTCGCTCGTCGTCGAAGCAGACGCCCGCGGCATGGGCTTGGGCCGCCGGATGGTGGACGCGTTGATCGCTCGGGCGACGGACCTGGGGTACGCGCGTCTCTGCGCGTTCTCCCACCAGCCCGGGTACTTCGTGAAGCTTGGCTTCTCGATCGTGCCCCACCTGTGGCTGCGTGAGAAAGTGTTCACCGACTGCGTTGGCTGCCCGCTGTTCAGGGGTTGTGGTCAACACGCGGTCGTCGTCTCGCTCGGCCGGGCCTCTGCCAACTCGATCGGGGCCGTGGCGTGACGATTCGCGAGATGGCCGGCGGGATCACCACGCCCGCCGGCTTCAAGGTCGCGGGGATCTCTGCCGGGATCAAGGCCTCTGGCGCCCCCGACCTCGCGCTGATCGTGCCGGACCGGCCCGCATCGGCTGCGGCCCTGTTCACGACGAATCAGGTGCAGGCGGCGCCGGTGACGGTATCGCGCGAGCACCTGCAGAAGTCGGGCGGCCGTGTCTCGGGCGTCCTGGTCAACAGCGGCTGCGCGAACGCGTGCACGGGATCGTCTGGCCTCGCCGTCGCTCGAGCGACAGCGGATCGGCTCGCGACCACACTCCAATGCCCGCCCGACCAGGTGCTGGTGGCGTCGACGGGTGTGATCGGCGTCGGGCTCAAGCGTGAAATCGTCGAAGCGGGCATCGCCCGCGCCGTGGACGCGCTCGCTCGCGACGGCCATCCCGCGGCGCGCGCGATCATGACGACTGATTTGGGTCCCAAAGAAGCGGCTGCCCACGTGGAGACGGCAGACGGCGCGTTCGCGGTCGGCGGCATGGCCAAGGGCGCCGGCATGATCGAGCCGATGCTCGCGACAATGCTGGCGTTCGTGACGACGGACGCGTCGGTTGAACCCTCCGTGCTGGCCCGTGCTCTCAACGACGCGGTCGCGACGACGTTCAATGCGATTACGGTGGACGGTGAGTGCTCCACCAACGACACCATCGTGGCGCTGGCGAGCGGCGCAAGCGGAGTGACGGTCACGGACGCACGGAACTATCCGGCGCTCGTCTCCGGACTGACCGCTGTCTGCCGGACGCTGGCGCTGATGATCGTTCGAGGCGGCGAGGGCGCGACGAAGCTCGTGTCGATCAAGGTGACGGGCGCGGACTCGCTGTCGAGCGCGCGGCAGGTCGCCAAGACGATTGCCAACTCGCCGCTCGTGAAGACCGCCGTGCACGGCGGCGATCCCAACTGGGGCCGTCTTGTCGCAGCGGCCGGCCGCTCGGGCGCTCCGTTCGCGATCGAACGCGCCCTGGTGCGGGTCGGCCCTGTCGTTCTCTTCAAGGACGGACAGCCGTATGACGAAGCGGCTCCGCAGGCCGCTGAGTACTTGCGCGGCAGCGATATCGACATCGAGATCGATGTGGGAAGCGGCGGTACCGCCGAAGCCACGGTGTGGACCTGCGACCTGAGCGCCGAGTACGTGCGCATCAATGGGGAGTACCGGACATGAGCCGTCTCGCGATCGTGCGACAGTCTGATGGCCTGCCTGCGGGTACGGAACAGCCGCCTATGCCCCGCAGCTTTCTGTCTGTCCTGGATTTCACGCCGGAACAGCTGGAGGCCTGCCTCGCGCTGGCGGCGCGCCTCAAGCGAGAGCGTGCGCTCGGGCCCTGTGCACCGACAGCGACCGCGCTGACTGGCCGGCACGTGGCGCTGCTGTTCGACAAGCCATCGCTTCGCACGAGGACGACGTTCGAGGTCGCGATCCGCGAGTGCGGCGGATCGGTGCTCGCGCTCCCGGCCGAAGTGGCCCTCGGCACGCGCGAACCGGTCGCCGACGTCGCGCGCAATCTCGAACGCTGGGTGCATGGCGTCGTGATCCGCACGTTCGGTCAACGAATCGTCGAAGAGTTCACGGCGGCTGCGCCATCGCTCAGCGTCATCAACGCGCTGACCGATGAACAGCACCCGTGTCAAGCCCTCGCGGACTACCTCACGCTGCACGAGATCTGCGGAACGCTCGCTGGCCAGACAATCGCGTACGTGGGCGATGGCAACAACGTCGCCACCTCGCTGGTGCAGGCGGGTGCGATGCTCGGCGTGAACGTCCACCTCGCGTCGCCGCGCGGCTATGCGCTGCCTGATTCGATCGTGGACGCCGCGCGGAGGGTTGCGCGCCACGGCGCGAGCATCCGCCAGTTCATCGACGCCGAAGCCGCGGTGCACGGTGCCGCGGCCGTCTACACGGACGTCTGGACGTCGATGGGCCAGGAAGCCGAGACCACCGCAAGGAAAGCCGTGTTCGCGCCGTACCAGGTGACCACCGCGCTCATGAAACGCGCGGGGCGACAGGCGAAGTTCATGCACTGCCTGCCGGCGCACCGCGGCGAAGAAGTTGCGGCAGACGTGTTCGAGTCTGCCGCCTCAGTCGTCTTCGATCAGGCAGAGAACCGCCTCCACTCGCAGAAGGCGCTCCTCCTGCTGCTGCTCGCGCCACAGTACGTTTAGAGCTCATCGGTCTTCGGTCTTCGGTCGCGGGTCTTCGGTATTCGGTCTACAGTCTGCGATCGACGGTCTACGGTCTAGGTCTACGGTCGGGTGAGTCGCGCCAACCTATGCCCCGCAGACCGAAGACTGTAGACTGCAGACCGTGATCAGTCAGCCGTGGCTGCAGCATTACGACGAAGGCGTTCCAGCCTCTCTTCAGCCATACCCGGACACGACCCTCGTCGACGCGGTGGCCGAGGCTGCGCGCCAGCGGCCCGATCATCCTGCCTTGCTTTTCAAGGGCACCGTCGTGACGTTCGGTCAACTCGATCGCCTGAGCACGGCGTTCGCGGCCGAGCTCGCGTCGGAGGGCGTCCGGAAAGGCGATCGCGTCGCTCTCGTCCTGCCGAACTGCCCCCAATTCGTCATCGGACAATTCGGTATCTGGAAGGCAGGCGGCATCGTCGTCCCGATCAATCCGATCTATACGGAGCGTGAACTGGCACTCGCGCTCAGTGAATCGGGCGCCGGAATCGCGCTGGTCCTCACCCGGCTATACGATCGCGTGAAGGCCGTCCAGGCTGGCACGTCTGTTCGGCGCGTGATCGCGACGAACATCAAGGAGTGCTTACCGCGGCTGCAGGCACTGCTGTTTACGCTGCTCAGGGAGAAGAAGGAGGGGCACCGCATCACGCTCGCGGAGAACGACCGCTGGCTGCGCGACGTGCTCGCGTCTGGCGCAAGACGCCCAGCGCCACTGGGCCGGCCGCTGCCTGACGATCCAGCAGTACTGCTCGGCAGTGGAGGTACGACAGGCACACCAAAGGCGGCGAT
>JBKPMA010000237.1:0-2573 GCA_046731935.1 Acidobacteriota bacterium | reverse complement strand
ATCTCGATCCGCTCGACGAAGCGGACGAGACATTCGTCCGCGGCATGATGGAGCGCCACGTGGAATTCACGGCCAGTGCGCACGCGGCGCGGCTGCTGCACGACTGGGCCGACGTCCGCCGGCGCTTCGTGAAAGTGATGCCGCGCGACTTCAAACGGGTGCTGGCCGCCGAAGCCAAGGCCGCGGCCGAGGGACGGGTGGCGCAGTTCGCGGAGCTCGTCGGAGTGGCGAATGGGTAAACCGACCGGCTTCATCGAGATCGCACGGAAGAAGCAGCCGACGCGGCCAGTGTCCGAGCGGACGCGCGACTGGCAGGAGGTCTATCTTCCGTACGCGAACGAGACCCTGCAGCAGCAGGGCGCGCGGTGTATGGATTGCGGAATCCCGTTCTGTCACCAGGGATGTCCGCTCGGCAATCTGATCCCGGATTGGAACGATCTGGTGTACCGCGACCGGTGGCGCGTCGCGTTCGATCGGCTGCTCGCGACCAACAACTTCCCGGAGTTCACCGGGCGCCTCTGTCCCGCGCCGTGCGAGGGCGCGTGCGTGCTCGGGATCAACAGCGATCCCGTGACCATCAAGGGCATCGAGAACGCGATCATCGAGCGGGCGTACGCCGAGGGATGGATTGCCGCACGCCCTCCGGCACAACGGACGGGCAAGCGCGTAGCGGTCGTGGGATCCGGGCCTGCCGGTCTCGGAGCTGCCGACCAGCTCAATCACGCCGGGCACCTCGTCACCGTCTTCGAGAAGTCGGATCGGATCGGCGGGCTGCTGCGCTACGGCATCCCCGAGTTCAAGCTCGAAAAGAAGGTGCTCGATCGGCGCCTCGCCATCATGAAGGCAGAAGGCGTCGTGTTCAGGACCAGCGCGAACATCGGCCACGGCGTGCCCGCGCGCAGCCTGCTCCGCGACTTCGACGCCATCGTTCTGGCTGGCGGTGCCGGTCAGCCGCGCGACCTGCCCATTCCCGGCCGCGAGCTGCGCGGCGTTCACTTCGCGATGGAATACCTCACGCAGCAGAACCGCATCTGCGAGGGTGAAACCGTCGATCCTGCCGATTTGATCACGGCCGCCGGCAAGGACGTGATCATCATCGGCGGCGGCGACACCGGCGCCGACTGTCTCGGTACAACGCATCGCCAAGGTGCCCGGTCGGTCCATCAATTCGAGCTGCTGCCCAGGCCGCCGGAGGCGCGGGCTGACGACAATCCGTGGCCGCTCTGGCCGCAGATCTTCCGGGTATCCACGGCGCACGAGGAAGGCGGCGAACGGCTGTATTCCGTGTCGACGCTGCGGTTCGACGGTAGCGGCGACGGCAGCGTGCGCTCGCTGCAGGCCGTGAACGTGGTGCAAACGCGCGACAACGGTCGAATGGTCTTCCAGCCGGTGCCTGGCAGCGAGTTCGAGATCCCGGCCGGTCTCGTGCTCCTGGCGATGGGCTTCGTCGGCGCCGAACCGGGTGGTGTTTTGAGCGAACTCGGCGTCAAGATGTCGGAGCGCGGCACCGTATGGCGCGACCAGAACTGGATGACGAGCGTGCCGGGCGTGTTCACCGCCGGCGACATCCAGCGTGGTCAATCGCTCATCGTCTGGGCGATCGCCGAAGGACGGAGCTGTGCCCGCGGAGTGGACCAGTACCTGATGGGCCGCTCGAGCCTCCCCGCGCCCGTCAGCTGATCGACAGAATAGCGGTCGACTCCGATCTCGCTGCGCTCAATCAGTGCGACGGACGTCCGCGCATCCGCCGATAGAGCGACCCGATCCCCGGCAGCGACACGAGGCCGTTGCGAAGCCGCCACGTCCGTGTGGCATTGACCGCCGCCATCTCCCGGCGCGCGATCGACAGCTCTCCTCCAAGGCGCGCGATTTCCAGCCGCGCCTGGACGCCCGGCGGAGGCGAGCCTCCCAGCCACGCGAGATACCGCGACACGGCTGCCGCTTCCTCAGCGAGCGATGTCGGGTGCGCCCGGTGTGCCGTGAGGACCTCTCCGTAGATCGCGACCCAGCGATCGACGATCGTATCGAGCGAAGCATCGCGGCGGACGAGATCGGTGAGGCGCCGGGCATCGAGCGGATCGTAGCGGTCGATTTCTCCGCCGGCCACTGCCGGATCGTGCGGACGCGTCAACGTGCGAAATCCCAGATTCAGCCGCCGGAGCTCAGGCCAATTTTCAGACGTCACCATGGCGCCGACACCCGCGCGATCGCACGTGATTACCGCGCAACCGGTGGCAAGGGCCTCCAGCGCTGATCGGGCCTTGGCGAAGACGACATCGTACTCGCGCAGCAGGTCCTCCGGCCGATCGCTCGCCCGCCGCGCCATGGCTCCCACGATGTCGAGCGTGACGCCGCGAGCCCGGCACGCGGCGGCGATCCCGTCTGTCCACGAGACATCGGTCGAGTTGCTGAACACGAGGGCCCGTCGGGGCGCGATCGGCAGTGGCGCCCTCAGGTGAAACCGCGACAAATCGACGAAGTTCGGAACGGCGTCGATCGGACGATCGAGCCGGGCCGCCTCCAGACGTTCGCGGCACGGGTCATCCACCGCGACGTAGCGGACGATGCGAGGG
>JBKPMA010000236.1:0-4802 GCA_046731935.1 Acidobacteriota bacterium | reverse complement strand
GCGCGCTACTGGCTACGAGCCGGTGCGGCAGCACGCTCGAGCGTGTCGCGCCACGACGTCACCACGCTCGGCAGCCCTCCCGACAGGCCGCCAGCGAAGATGGCCTCTGACGAGAGCGGCTTGCCATAGAAACGCTCGTTTGCGTCCCGATCGTCGCGTAGCGAAGCGCCCTCGATCGTGGCCCCGGCGAAGAGCCCCTTCGCGCGCGAGTACGCCAGGATTTTGGCCGCCATGCGTGCGTCGGTGGCCGCCTGCGCGGTCCGGCCAACGGGCCCGGCTGCCACGGATCCGTTCACCCCGAGCTTGAACTCCGACTTCAGGAGGTCATCGATCCCGTCCCGATTCATCACCAGCAGCACGAGATCCACCGACTGCAGACCGATCTGCCAGCCGAAACTGCCGCCGGTAATCGTCACGAAGCTTGGCGGCGACCAGCGGCGCCCTTCGGTCCGCCGGACGCTCATGATGCCCTTCCCGCGCTCGCCGCCCACGACGAAGCCGCCCTTGACCAGCGTCGGAATGACCACGATGGCTTCGGCGCGGTCGAGGATGTGTTCCGGAATGGAATCATCCGGCGTCTTCACGAGATCGCTGAGCACCTCGGTGGACTTGGCGACACGCTGCGCCTCCGAGTCGCGCGCACCCAGCGGCTGCACGACCATCGAGGCACCGACGAGACACATCGTCCCGAACAACATCGTTTTCAGAATCTTCGACACCTTCTCACCTCCGCTTCGGTGGTGGCCTGCGCTCGCTGCTGCGGCGCAGCCATCACCGTTGAAGCGCGTGCTGCGGATCGTCCGCAAAGCGCCCTGTTCGTCTACCGCGACGCCGACGGCACGGCGGTGCCCGACGACCAGGACGGCGGGTCGCTGGCTGGGAACGAGTCGTCGAGCGTGTCGTCAACCGAGGCATCCACCTCCGCGACGTCTTCACGCCGGCGCGAAGCGAGGAACCACGCGACCGCCACACCAGCCGCCAACCACGCGCACTGTCTTGTGTTCAAGAACATCCACCCCACTCCTTCGGCAGCCATGCTGCCGTTTCCAACCCTAGCTTTTCGGAGGTTCGACGACCACGTCGGTCGAGACGTGACGCACGCCCCTTACGCGAGCCGCCGTTTCTACCGCGCGAAGGTGCGCTTCCATGCTCTTGGTCTTCCCAGTGAGCAGGACGACGCCCTTGTTCACCGACGCGACAGAGATACCGCTGTCATCGATCAATTTGTCGGCCTTGAACGCATCGTTGATCGCTTTGGTGATGTCTTCGTCGCGCGCATCCACCTTCGACGTCATCGATTCCGGCACGACCTGCAGAAGGTTCTTCACGCTCTTGACACCGTCGAGCGAACGGGTCACCGATTCGGCTTTCGTCTTCTCGGCGTCCGATTCCACTTTCCCCTGGAGGGTGACGACACCATCCTTCGTGTCGACGTTCAACCCGCTCGTGTGCAGGTCCTTCGTCGTCATCAACTCGATCTTCGTTTTCATCGTGAGCCAGGCGTCGTTCACCTGTGCGGTCGTGATCGCGGCACAACTCAGCACCAGGGTCAGGGCGAGGCCGCAGATCCAGAGATCTCGCTTCATAGTCACCTCAATGCGTGGAGCCACGCGGGAACGGTGCACTACTCGCTCCGTCACGATCGCCAGAGGCAACGCACATGCCAGCCTCGACTGGTGGCGTGTTCTCGGGTTTTGCGCGGATGCGGGCGGCGCGGCAGAGCCGCACTGGAATTTTTACAAAGCCAAACCCGACGGGTTCAGCGATGCGAAGGGTCGACCCGGCCCGCAAGGCTGGCCACCGACACGACCAACTCGGCGGGATCCGCCGGCTTCGCAAGGTGCATCTGGAACCCGGCGGCAAGGACGCGAATCCGATCTTCCGGACGCGCGAACGCGGTGAGCGCGATCGCCGGCGTCGCGCCGCCGCGCTCCGCCTGGTGGCGTCTGACGGTAGAGATCAGATCGTACCCGTCACGGCCGGGCATACCGATATCCACGACGAGCACGTCGGGCCGCCATCGTTCAAAGACCTGCAACGCATCGTCGACGCTGGGCGCTGTTTCGACGTCCGCTCCCTGGCGGGTCAACAGCCGGCGCACCATCTCGAGCGTGTCGCTGTGGTCGTCGACAGCAAGGATGCGAAGTCCGCCCAAACGCGGCAGATCAGCCGTCAGCGCCACTTCGTCCTCCGTGTCATCGTCTTGGGCGTCGTGTGCGACCCTGGTCGAATTCAGTCCGCGGACGGGTAGCGTCAACGTGAACGCGGCCCCCATCCCGTTACCCGCACTATTTGCACGAATAGCGCCACCCTGCAGCTCGACGAGATGCTTGGCGATCGCCAATCCAAGGCCGAGACCCCCATGAGCACGGGTGGTTGAGGAATCCGCCTGCCGGAAACGGTCGAAGATGTGGGGGAGGAACTCGGGGTCAATCCCCTGCCCCGAGTCGGTCACGACGACCTCCACGTGCGAGTTGATCTGCGCCAGCCGCACTTCGACTCGCCCGTCCTTGGGCGTGAACTTGATGGCGTTCGACAGCAGATTCCACATCACCTGTCGGATGCGCTCGGGATCGGCGGAGACGCTCCCGGTGTGCGCGTCGATCACCGAATGCAGCCGGATCCCCTTCGCATCCGCCGCAGGCCGCACGATATCGACAACGGACGTCAGAATGGGCTCGAGGTCGACCTCGGTCACGATGAGACGCGTCTTGCCGCTGACGATGCGCGACATGTCGAGCAGATCTTCGATGAGCCTGGCCTGCGACTTCGCATTGCGCTCGATGGTCTCGAGACCGCGAGCAAACACTGCGGCATCGGACGCCTCCATCTGCATCAGCGCGGTCCAGGACAGGATGGCGTTCAGCGGCGTCCTGAGCTCGTGCGACAGCGTGGCGAGGAACTCGTCCTTGACGCGGCTGGCGCGCTCCGCGGCGTTGCGCGCGTCGGCTTCCTGGTGGAGCGCCGTTTCAGCCCTATGCATCAGCGCGGTGCGCTGCATCGACGAGCGCCGGAACTCGATGAAGAAGATCGCGGTGAGCAGGCACATCACGATCGTGCTGAGCACGACCGCGCTCCGCATCTGCACCGCCATGCTCGCTGCCTCTGCACGCAGCGTGGCCCGCCGGCTCTGTTGACTGGCGACCAGCGCGCCTACTTCGGCGCGAATGGCGTCCATGGTGCGCTTGCCTTCCCCGCTCCGCACGCGGTCTCTGGCGGCCTCGAATCCCACCTTCGAGCGATCCGCGATTGTGTCGGAGAGCTCCCGCAACTTGGCCCCACTCTCCGCCCGCAGGTGCGTGATGCGCGGTTCGAGAACAGGGTCGGCAGCGGCGAGCCGCGTCAGCGCGAGATCGTGCCTGTGGATGGCTGTGACTGCCGTGCGATAGGGTTCGAGATACGACTGCTCGCCGGTCAGCAGATATCCGCGCTGCCCGGTCTCTGCGTCTTTCAGCTGCGACACATAATCCGAGAGCAACGCGCCGAGCTCGTCGCTGCGCTCGACGGCCGCCTGCCGCGCCTCCAGCTCAGACAGACTCATCACCAACATGACACCGCGCCCGATCACGAGCGCGATCAGTGCGACGAACAGGACGACGAGCCGCTTGTCCATCGACAGCCAGGCGGTCATCTTCGCCATCGGACGCCGCAAGAAGTCGGACGAGACGCCGGCCCGCTCAGCAGACTGTGGTACGGGCCGTGCTATTCGAGCGGCTGTGGCGATCGGTTGACGGACGCGATTTCCCGCGTCTGAAGGAGGACTCATGAGCCGTTATGACGAAGAGTTTGCCGAGAGCACTATGGCTCCGCCGACCTCGCTCGTATACTTTGCGGTCGGCCTGGTAGCCGGCGCAGCCATCGCACTGCTGGTCGCTCCTGCGACCGGACGCGACACGCGCGCCAATCTCAAGCGAAGTACTGATACGCTCAAGCAGAAAACCCGCCAACTCGCCGGCGACGTCCGGACCATGAGCCGCGACACGTGGAATGAGCAGTCGGCGCGCGTCAGTAATGCCGTGCAGGAGGGCTATTCCCAGGCGTCGCAGCTCGGGGAACAGCTCGGCGATGCCCTGGAACAGGGCAAAGCGGCGTATCGGGACGCCAAAGGCCGCGCGCAGTCATTCGTCAACAGGGAGCGGTCGGAATCGGCCTAGCTCGTCCGTACAAGGCATGAGCTGGCCGATCTTTTCAAGTGAGGCTCATCGGTTTGTAACCCTTACACGCGGGCTCGGCCAAGTGAAACGGCTCACGCGATTTTCATGAGCCGCTCACGGCAGCAGCGCAGAACGATCGAGTGGCACGCGCGATGCTATTCAGTCGAGGTCAGTAACCAACAGCGATTTGGAGAGACACCGCCCATGCTTGAATCCATCATCGTCGTTCTCGTGATCCTGTGGCTGGTCGGAATGGTCAGCTCGTACACGATGGGAGGCCTGATTCACGTTCTGCTCGTGATCGCCGTCATCGTGTTGCTGCTGCGCATCATCCAAGGGCGGCGAGTGGTCTGAGCCGCCTGACGTTCGAGCCCGTAGTTCGTATTCGTAGCGTTCGACTCGCGGCATTGTGTGGCGAGCACGATGACTACAGACTGCGAGCTACGGGCGGGTCGGCGCGCCGCAGTTCGTCGCGGATGCGCATGCCCTCTGGTTCATCGAACCGATCGCGGTCTTTGAGCCAGGTGAAGTCTGCAAGACCGAACAGCAGCCCCTCGAGTTCGCTGATGCGCCGCATGAAGCGGCGCCACGACGCAGGCACGACAAATTCCTGATCCAGCGGCACCTGTGACAGGTCCTGCTCGAGGA
>JBKPMA010000235.1:0-9905 GCA_046731935.1 Acidobacteriota bacterium | reverse complement strand
GGTGCTGGCTCAGGTGTCGCACCGATGCCCGAGGACGGAAGCAAGTCCGCCGAGTACGGCTGACACGATGTTTGCTATGCCGTCTGCATGCGAACAATCAGCCTTGCTCTGCCGCAGTTCGGTTTTGTGGTTGCCACGCGCGCCATGCTTGCGGCCGGAATCGCACTTCTCGTTTCCGACGCCGTACCTCGAGCGCAGAAGCGGACAATCGGAACCGCCCTCGTCGCGATTGGTGCCCTCAGCACGATTCCGGCTGCCTTGTGGGTGTCCCGCAGCATCAGGCAGCAGGGGTCACGCATCGGTCACGAGCCGCGGCTCGTCGGGGCAACCCGGTATCCGCGGCGAGGAGACGAACCGGACCCATCGACAACTATCCTTTGAGCTGCGCAATCCGGATGTGGTTGCCAAATGGATCGCGCACGCCCATGTCGATGCCGTACGGCTGCTCGACGGGCTCCTGCGTGAACTCGACGCCTTTGGCGAGCAGGGTCTCATACGTCTTCCTGCAGTCGCTCGTCGTGAATCCGACGCTGAAGCCGGAGGCTCCTTTGGCGATGAGCTCGCGGACCTGGCGTCCCGTCGCGTCATCCATCGAAGGCGGTCCCGGCTTCTCGAGCAGGATGTCACGCCCCGGCTGGCCCGGCACGCGCACGGTCAACCAGCGCATGAAGCCGAGATCCTGATCGGCGCTCACCTCCAGGCCAAGCGTGCCCACGTAGAAATCGAGTGCCTTGTCCTGATCGGCGACGAAGACGTGCGAGATGCTGATCGAGTTCAACATGTGATGGCTCCTGTGTGATCGCAGCGCGATTCCAGAGCCACTCTAGCGTGTGGTGGTGAGGCGCGCTTCTCCAAAACTGCTCGGTCGCGTCCACGCCATCATGAAGCACGTCGGAACGGCTGCGGGGCAACCTCGCAGACGGAATGCCTTGGGCGCTTCTCCGACGATGTCGTGAAAGGTGCGGCTGAAGCTGCCGAGGCTGTTGAACCCGACATCGAAACAGATGTCGGTGACGCTCCGCTCCGTGCCGCGCAGGAGGAACATCGCGCGTTCGACGCGCCGTCGCTGCAGGTAGCGATGCGGTGTTTCGCCGAACGTCGCCCTGAACGTCCGGATAAAGTGCGAGTCGGACACCTCCGCAATCTTTGCGAGGCGTGGAATGCAGAGCGGGTCCGCGCCGCTCTCGCAAACCCGGCCAACGCGAGCGCTCCATATCACGTCAAAGCAAACATGGTCGATTCCCACAATTTGCAGGCACGGTTGGACGGACTGGGGCGGGATGTGCGTTATGCGGTGCGGACGCTTCGACGCAGTCCCATGTTCACCGCCATCGCGCTGCTGACGCTGGCGCTGGGGATCGGCGCCAACACCGCGATTTTCTCGATCCTGCATGCCGTCATCCTGCGGCCGCTCGGCTACCCGGCGCCTGAACAGCTGATGCGCCTGACCGCGCATTCGCCGGTCAATCCGCTCCAGGGCTTCAGACTCTCCACTCCCGAGTACCTCGAATTCCGCGAGATGACGCGATCGTTCTCCGAGATTGGCGCGTTTTCGGTAGGGGACGGCGTGTCGGGCGGTGGCTCTGGCGGATGGGCGGGCGCGGTCAACCTCACCGCCGGCGACCACCCGTTGCGCGTGCGTTGTGCGTTGGTGGACGACACGCTCTTCGCGACACTGGGGGTGAAGCCCGAATACGGACGCCTGTTCGGACCCGGTGAGACCAATGCAATGGCATCGAGACCGGGTGTGGGCGGCCCGCCGGTCGCGATCCTCTCGCACGAACTGTGGCAAGCGGCGTTTGGCGGAGCCCCCATCGTCGGACGCACCGTAGAAGTGGACGGACGGCCGCACGACATCATCGGGATCATGCCGCCCGGCTTCGATGTCATGGACAACCGCACGCAGATCTGGCTGCCGATTGGCATCCACCCTGTGATTCGCGGGCTTCGGGAGAATCACATCCTGCAGGTGATCGGGCGCCTGCGGCCCGGGATCACGCCGCAGGCGGCCGAGGCCGAGCTCGGCACGCTGCTCCAGAATTGGAGCGAGCGCGCCGGCGTGAAGGGCGTTCTGGTGGATCCGGTCACGCACGCCGAGGGGCACGTCCCCACCTCACATCCGTCGCGAGCCCAGGATCACTCGCTCCGCTTACAGTCACTGCAGGAGGCGATTCTCGGTGACGCCACCCGCGTGATCTGGGTGCTGCAGACGGCGGCCGGTCTCGTCCTGCTGATCGCGTGCGCGAATCTCGGGAGTCTCATGCTCGCCCGTGCCGAGTCGCGCCGCCGCGAGTTTGCCCTGCGCGCAGCGCTCGGCGCGAGCCGCGGCCGCCTGATCCAACAGACGATCACCGAAGGAGCGCTGCTGTCACTCGCGGGAGGCGCCATTGGCCTCTGGGTCGCTCGTGCCGGCCTCCAGGCGCTGGTATTCGCGTATCCGGCCAGTCTGCCGCGCACGGGTGAGCTGACCATCGATCCGCCAGTGCTGCTGTTCGCGTTGGTGGTGTCGGTGGCCGCCGGCGTGCTCTTCGCGGTGGCGCCGGCCATTCAGAACCGGCTCATCGATCTGGTGGAGGCGCTGAAGGAGGGATATCGCGACGGCGGTTCCGCGGGACGCCATCGCGTCCGTCGCGCTCTGGTCACCGCCGAAGTGGCGCTCGCCGTGATGCTGGCCATCGGCGCGGGACTGCTCGTGCGTACCGTCGGAAATCTCACGCGCATCGATGCAGGATTCGAACGCTCGCGGCTGGTCACGTTTTCAATGACGCTGCCCCGCTTCGGCACGGATGCCGCCGCGCGCTCGGCGGTGCTGCAGCGATTGCTCGACAGACTGCGTCACCTGCCGGGTGTGCAGCAGGCCACGGCAATGTCGGATCTGCCGTTCCACCGTCTCGCCCAGCGGTACAACACCGGCGTCGAGGACAGCGGCGGCTCGAACGGTGCGTCGGTCGCGACCGTGGATTACTACCAGTTCGTCATGTCGGACTACTTCCAGACGATGGGGATACCAATTGTGGCGGGTCGGACGTTCGACGCGACTGACACGACATCCGGCGGCCGCGTCGTGATCGTCAATGAGACGCTGGCCAGGCGTTTGTGGAACGGACGCGATCCGATCGGGCAGCGGCTGCGCCCCAATCTCGGCTCCTCGATCGGCACGAGCGAGAATCCGTGGCACACGGTCATTGGCGTGGCGAAGGACGTCAAGGAGGCCGGCGTCGATCGCGCGGCGGGTGCGGAGCTGTACCTGTTCATCGATCAACCCGGGCCGCCGATCGACGGCACACAGCGCTGGGTCGCCACCGCGCTTCCGACCATGCACATCGTGCTGCGCACGAATTCGCCAGCGTCCGCGCTCGGGGCGACGTTGGAGCGGGCGGTCCACGACGTCAACCCCACGGTTCCTATCGTGGGTCTGCGCGAGATGGAGACCGTGTTCGACGAGTCGATTGGCCGGCCGCGGCTGCTGGCACAATTGCTCGCCGCGTTTGCGGGTCTGGCGCTGCTGCTTGCGCTGGTGGGGACCTACGGCGTGCTCTCGTTCATGGTGGCCGAGCGCCGGCGGGAGATCGGCATTCGTGTGTCACTCGGCGCGACGCGCAGCAGCATCGTGGGGCTCGTCACGAGACAAGGGCTCGTCATCGTGTCGGTCGGCTTGACGATGGGGCTCGCGGGTGCTCTCGGACTGACTCGGCTGCTCGGCTCGCTGCTGTTCGGCGTGGAGCCGACAGATGCCGTGACGCTCGCAGCGGTCGCCTGCACGATCGCCCTTGCGTCAACGCTGGCGTGCGCCATTCCCGCGTGGCGCGCTTCGCGCCTTGATCCAAACACCGTGCTGCGGGGCTGACCGGCGTTCACCGTCCTTGACACCGGACCATGCGTCGCCGACACTTTCGGCAGCGCGCATTGGGGCGCCTCCTGTCCGCGGCAAGGGAATCCTCCCACCCATTTCGTTAGCGGTCGATCGCACCGGCCTTTCTCCGGCCTGAGCTCAGCGGACGTCGGGCGCAATTGGAGGAAGGTGCCATGGCCCACGACGCCCCGCCGCGACGCAACCTCGAAAGTCTAAAGAAAGAAGCCAAGCGCTGGCTGGCCGAGCTCCAGGCCGGCGATCCCGAAGCCCGCCGCCGCCTCGCAAGCGCGCTTCCTGACGCCAACACGGCCGCGCGGTTCACACTGCGTGACGTGCAGCTCGCGCTGGCGCGAGAGCACGGATTCCCGAGTTGGACGCAGCTCAAGTCCGCTGTCGAACAACGCGCTGCCGAGGCCGCCGACGCTGGCGTCAGATCGCTCGCACTCTATGAAGTGAAGGCCGACGCGCTGCTCGAGGCCTACCGCACCGGCACACCGGACGCGATGGAGCGTCACTATCGCTTCACGTGGCACCGCCGGCCGTGGCACGGCATGCGAACCTACGTTCAGCTCGATCTCGGCAAGCGGCCTGCGCACCCGGATGAAGACGTCGAGATCACGCTGGAGGATGCGCGACACCTCATTGCGGTGGAGCACGGATTTCGCGATTGGCGCGAGCTCGAAGCGTTCACGCGATCTGTGGCGCCTGACTCCCGCGTTCTGTCGAAGCCGTTGCCGGTGGTCGTTCGAAAAGGAGTCGATGACTGGGACCCGATCGCGGCGTCGCGCGATTGGGACGAAGTCATCGAGCTCCTCGCCCGACATCCAGACGCAGGGCTCGGCGGCGTCGGGCAGCTGACAGACGACCTGCTCGATGACCTCTCCCAGCGTGCTCGCACGCTGACTGCCCTCTCGCTCTCCGGATGCAGGGAAGTCACCGACACGGGGGTGATGCATCTCGCGCAACTGCCGTTGCTTCGACACCTCGACGTGAGTGGCACCGCGATTACGGACGCCGGGCTCGAAGTGGTGCGGCATCTCCCAGTACTTCAGTCACTGTCGCTGGGCTGGACGCGGGTGACCGCGGCAGGGATTGGCGTTCTCGCGCAGTGCGATGCGCTGGAGCAACTCACTCTCGGGCCTTCGCAGACGCTTGGCGACGCGGCGCTCAGGGCACTGGCAGGCAAGCGCAACGTCCGTTACCTCTCGATCGCGCTTACCGATGCCGGAGTGCCACTGCTGCGTGAGCTCCCCGTGTTCAAAACCTGGCACGGTGGCCAGGCGGAGCTGGGACTGGTCGGGCACCGATCGTTACCCAACCACCTCTCGTTGCGCGGTGCCTTTACCGATGCGGGCATACGCCACCTGCAGGGGTTGGATGGTCTCTACAGTCTCGACATCGAGGACAGCCAACTGTCAATTACGGCTGCTGGTCTGGAGCCGCTCGTCTCACTCCCGCATCTGGGCGCATTGCGTGTGGATGCAAAGGACGACGACTGGATGCGACACATCGCTCGAATGCCTCACCTGCGGGCGCTCGGCATTCAGGACACTCCTGCCGGCGACGCCGGATTCATCGCGCTCAGCCGCTCACAGTCCATCGAATATATCTGGGGACGCCGCTGTCACAATCTTCACGCCCCGGGTTTCAAGGCGCTGGCCGACATGCCGGCCTTGCGCGGGCTGGCCGTCAGTTGTCTGAATGTGGGCGATGACGGCGTCGCAGCGTTGCCCGCGTTCCCCGCGCTCCGGGAGTTGATGCCGATGGATGTGCCAGACGCCGGCTATCGGCACATCGGCGAGGTCAGTGCACTCGAGTCGCTCATCCTGATGTACTGCCGCGAGACGACCGACGCCGCCACGGAGCACATCAGCGGCCTGCCGCGCCTGTCGTATTACTTCAACAGCTACACCGCGATCACGGACCGCACGCCGGAGCTGCTCTCGTCGATGGATTCGTTGGAGCGCATCACGTTCGACACGTGCCACGGCCTGACCGACGCCGGCGTTGCACGTCTGGCGCGCCTGCCGAGACTGCGGGAGCTGGGTGTATCGGGACGGGGGATCACCTCGGACGTCCGAAAGGCGTTTCCCGCGAGGGTCGAAGTGCGCTGTGGAGGGTAAATGCGGCGTTCATAGGACGTGAGTCGGAATTCGTCCCTCGAGCCGGGCGATCTCACGACCAACGGCTGCCGTTCACGACTCGTCTAATCGACATGCCACACTTCGCTGTTGCCCACGCCTTTCGCCGCTTGTGGCGCGATCGAGCGGTGACGACGATCGCCCTGGCCGTCCTCGCGCTCGGCATTGGCGCGAATACAGCGCTCTTTACCGTCGTGAACGCCGTTCTGCTGAAGCCGCTGCCCTATCCGGCAGCCAATCGGCTCATGGTCCTGCGTCTCACGGATCCGGCATTCCTCGACACGTACCCGTCGTTTCCGGTGAACGCCGCGCACATCGACGCGTGGCGGCAACGGTGCCGCTCGTGTGAGGCGCTCGCCGCAATCGACGGCACCAGCACGACGCTGACCGGAACCGGCGAATCCGAACAGCTCGAGGCGGCTCGTGTCACGGCAGGTTTTTTCGAGCTCGTCGGCATCGTGCCGGCGGTGGGCCGAACGTTTTCCACGAGCGAGGAGCACCCCGGCGCAGATGGCGTCGCCATCATCGGGTATGGACTGTGGCAGCGGACGTTCGGCGGCGCGCCATCGATTGTTGGCCGCCGCGTCGTCCTCGACGGAAATCCCGTCACCATCGTCGGCGTGCTGCCCGCCTCCGCACCCGTTCCTGGTCGGCAGCAGCTTGGTGATCTGGTTCGGCTGCCGCCCGCGATCGATGTGTTCCGTCCAGCGGCATTTTCCCCCGATGCCCTGCACTCGGCAGGCGATCTCGATTACGGGGTCATCGCACGCGTGCGCGGTTCCGCGAGTAAGGACACGCTACGCGCCGAGCTCGACGCGCTCGAACAGGACATTGCGAAACAGACGGGTGACGACGGAAGGAAACGCGCGCTGGTGGTGCCGCTCCAGGCGCAGGTCGTGCGAGACGCGCGCGGACCACTGCTCGTCCTGCTCTCGGCCACCATCGCCATCCTGCTGATTGTGTGCGTCAACCTCACGAACCTCCTGCTCGCCAGGCACGCCGGACGCCGGCGCGATACCGCGATTCGCACCGCGCTTGGTGCAGGGCAGAGCGCGCTGATTGCTGAGGCACTGGCCGAAAGCCTGCTGCTCGCGCTTGCTGGCGGGGCGATCGGGTCCAGCGTCGCGCTCGGGCTGACGCGCGTGATCGCCGCCACTGCTCCGCCGGCGCTGCCGCTGCTGACGCCTCTGGCGTTCGATTGGCGTGTCCTCCTCTTCTCGATGCTCATGACGACTGCCACGGGCCTCGTCGTCGGCACGATGCCAGCGTTCCGGATGGCGGCTGTCGATCCTGGCGACTCGCTGAAATCGAACAGTTACACGGCAACAGAAGGCCGGCGCGGCGGCCGAACGCGGCGAGTGCTCGTCGGCGTTCAGGCGGCGATCGGCGTCGCACTCCTCGTCGCGACCGGACTGCTGGTGGTCAGCTTCTTCCGCCTGCTCCATGTCGAGAAAGGATTCGATACCACCAACGTGCTGGCCGTGGACGTCGCGCTCCCGTCTTCGAGCTACTCGAACGCCACGGATCAGCTTCGCTTCCTCGATGGCGCCCTCGCTCGCGTCCGCGCGCTGCCCGGTGTCTCGGCGGCCGCGATCACCAGCCGCCTGCCGCTGCGCGGCGAGGCCGTGGTGAACACGCTGTCGTATCCGAACGACGTGCGGCCCGAGGCCGCCCGCCCGCTGGCCAACTATCGGTACGTGAGCCAGGACTACTTTTCGGCGATGGGGACGGCACTCGTGGGCGGCCGTACCTTCCGCGACACGGATCGCGGGCGGCAGGTCGTGATCCTGTCGGCGCGTGCCGCGGCACTACTCTGGCCTCGGCAGGATCCGATTGGCCGCCTGGTGCAGACCGGCGGCTATTTCGGGGCGGTCAGCGAAGTGATTGGCGTCGTCCAGGACAGCCGCGCCGTGGATCTCACGCGCAACGACGTGTTGTTCGTCTATCTTCCGTACTGGATCCGGGGGCCGTGGACTACAGCAGCGACGCTGATCCTCCGGACGGCGGTGCCGCCGGCATCCCTCGCGTCCACCGTTCGCCGCGCGGTGTTCGACGTCGACCGCGCGGTCGCGATTCCGCGGATCGAGACGATGGACGATGTCGTAGGAGCGGCGGTCTCGGACCGGCGGTTCGAACTGTCGCTGATGATGGCCTTCGGCTGCGCCGCGGCCGTGCTCGCCGCCCTCGGGGTGTACGGCGTCGTCACCTATGCGGTGGCGCGGCGCGAACGCGAGATGGGCATCCGCGTGGCGTTGGGCGCGACGGCCGGAGACATGCGACGGCTGGTCTTCGAAGAAGGGCTGAAGCCAGTGGCGGCTGGCGTTGCTGCGGGACTCGTCACCTCACTCGCGCTCGGACGAGCGATGGCAAGCCTGCTCTTCGAGGTGAGCCCCTCCGACGCAGCGGTCATGGGGACCGCGGCGGGCGTCGTACTGGCCGCGACCGTGATCGCGTGTGTCGCACCCGCGCGGCGCGCGGCGCACGCCGTTCTCAGAACCGATAGCTGATCGCTCGTCGTCTTCACGCCGTGGGCGGCGTTGAAGCCGAAGAAGACGTGAGCCGTTGATCTCCACTCACAGGGCGAGCGTTTTGCAATCGCGGGCACGCGGAGGAGTGTCCAGTGGCCAAATACGGGAAAGCAGCTGGCAAGCGCGTCAAGTCCGCGATGCACCGGAAGAAGAAGGGCACGCTCAAGAGTGGTTCCGGCCGGAAGGTCACGAGCCGCAAGCAGGCGATCGCCATCGGCCTGAGCGAGGCGCGTGAGAAGGGCGCCAAAGTGCCGCGGCGCAAGACCGGCGGCCGCAAGCGAAGTTCGGGGAAGAAGAAGTAGTGGTTCAACGTTGAGCTACGGCTGGCAGGCCGTGCTTTGCAGTTCTGACAGGCCGAGATCGGACGCTTGTAAAGTAGCGCCGACCTCGGCGCGGTGGCGACGCGTGCCGCAAGCCCAGCCTCTACCAGCTACGCCGCTCGCGATGTACGTCCACCCGAACGGCGCCCAGCGCTCGACCCGCTCGCAATAGGCGAATTCGGCGAACACCTTGCTTATCGTCCGCGTGGATGCCCGGCCACGTGGTGCAATCGGTTCTGGCGCCGTCAGGCACTCAGGCCTCATCAATTCACGGCCTGTGGGTGTTGATGCTGTCGGTGACCACGGTCGTTTTCGTCGCCGTCCTCATCGGCGTCGCCATGGCGGTCGTCCGAGGCACACGCAATCGAACAGCGGAGCGACAGACGACATCGGACCCGGCACTCGGGCGCGCGGTTGGTGTCGCCGTCGGATTGTCGGTCGTCATCCTGTTGATGCTCCTGACCGCCAGCGTCTTGACGGGCCGGGCAATAGCGTCGCTGCGCGCGTCGACCGCGGTGACCATCGAGATCACCGGTCATCAATGGTGGTGGGAAATTCAGTACGAGGAGGGCACACCCGCCCGGCGCGTAGTCACCGCCAACGAGATCCACATTCCAAGCGGCCGCCCGGTTGCCCTGAAAGTCACGTCGCGCGACGTCATCCACAGCTTCTGGGTCCCGAACCTTCAGGGAAAACGTGACCTGATACCTGGCTATACGACCGCAATCTGGTTGCAGGCGGATCGCCGGGGCACGTTTCGAGGCCAGTGTGCGGAATTCTGTGGTCTGCAACACGCGCACATGGCGATCGACGTCGTGGCCGAATCCGACGAGGACTTCGAAAGCTGGCTCTCGGCCATGCGACAGCCCTCGCGTTCGCCGCCGGGTGCAGTCGAGCGCGAAGGCCAGGAGGTCTTCATGCGGTCCCGCTGTGCGACGTGCCACACGATCCGCGGCACCGACGCAGCCGGTCAGGTCGCACCCGACCTGACGCACCTTGCCACACGCAGCACGCTCGGCGCCGGAACGGTTCCGAACACGCCGGAACATCTCGCCGGGTGGAT
>JBKPMA010000234.1:0-5087 GCA_046731935.1 Acidobacteriota bacterium | reverse complement strand
GCCGCGGGTTCAGAAACCCGAGCGGCGGCTTGCGCCGTCGTCCGCGGTACTGATTGATCAGTGCGATGAGCGCCGCCCAGAGCGGCGCAACCGCGCTCGTCCCCCCGAACACGTCTCTCCCTCCGCCAACCAACCGGACTCGATAGCCAGTCGCGGGATCCGCATCTCCGGCAACGTCGGGGACGCCGCGTCCTCTCCTCCGGCGCGGAGATGTAGGCATGTCGATCGCATCCTGATAGGGCGGCCGATCGAACTTATTGCTCACGCCGCCGCCGGTGGCGGCACCGCGCGTGCGCCAGACAGCTTCGTCCACGATCTCACCGCGCGATGCCAGCACCCGCGTGCCGCCGCAGGCCAGCGCGTACGGGCTGGACGCCGGAAAATCCACGTGCGGCTTTCCATCGCGATCCTTGTGCAGCGCATCCGACGATCCATCGTCGCCTGCCGAGCAGCAAACGGTGACGCCGAGCGCCGCAGCGTCCTGCAACGCCTCGTTGAACGCGCGCAGCGCTTGTCCGGTATTGTCGTCTTCCGACGAACCCCAGCTGATCGACACGACGGACGGACGATGGACCTTGTCGTGGATGGCGGTGGTGAGGGCGGCGAGGAACCCGTTGTCGGTGTTGAGGGCGAAGTAGACGGCAATCTTTGCTTTCGGCGCGACGGCGGCGGCGACTTCGATGTCGAGCATGACCTCACCGTCGGCGCCCGCGTCAGGTCCGGGCAGGTTGGCCCCGACGCTGCCGTCGCTCTCGACGCCAATCGCGGTGATCTCGGGCATCCCGATCCGGAGCGCCGCAAAGTACGCGCGAAGATCGCGCTCCGCGTAGCCGGCACTGACGGCTTTTGGCGGTGCGTTCCTCGGGCTGCGAAAGTCGTTCAGCTCGACGATCGCGATGCACTGCCCCGCTCCATCGAGGTCCGGCGGGAAGTCGTACAGGGACGCGATTTGTGGCGGCGTGAAGGCGCGCTTGTTCGCGGTCCGTGCACCGCGGCTCGCACGGCGCGCGCCGGGGTGGCGCCGCAAGTGCGGTGTGGCCGCAGGCCGGTTGTCGAAGCCGAGGACCGCGACGACGATATCGCCGAGTTCGTCCGGTACGGAAATGCCGCCAGTGCGCGTCCGGACGACACGATTGCCGGCCTTCGCCCGTTTCAGCGTGGGCTTGAAGGCGGCCGTCAGATCCCCGATCGATCCCGCAATGCGGATCCGGCGGCTGTCTCGGTTCACATCCACGACCTCGAGATCATGGGCATGGGCGAATGCCTCTACTTTGGCGACGTCGGCCGGATCGGCACCGAGCTGACCGGCGAATTCCTCGCGTGATACGGCCTTTGGCGGCGCGGTGTCCGCGCTGAGCACACTCTCGAGCCCCTCATTTCCTGCGCGGCGCCTCAGGACGACCGTGATCTCGATGCGTTGCTCGGGATCGACGTCACCGACGATCTTCGCGCGCGGCAGCTTCTGTTTCTCGCTCCCGGGGACGATGACGCGCTTCTTGGGAGGCATGGGCGAACTCCTCTGTCATGCGCTCACTTGTCGACGTTGTCGAGCATCCAGATCGATCCCGCAACGTGCTTCAAGGGCAGAATCAGGCTGTCGGCGGTGACGCCCAACTCCACCTTGTCCACGTCCGGCGAGAGCGTGAGTCCTGGCGGGTAGAAGCGCGTCACCTGGGTGGGAGTTCCGCTTGCTTCTCCGCGCGACGCATCGAATGCGACGACCCAGACGTTGAAGATGCCGCCGTCGCGCGCCACGAAATACAGCTGTCGTCCATCGGCCGACCAACGTGGCTTGTCGGTCCAGGCAAACGACGGAGCAACGCGCCGCCAGCCGGATGGTTTGGGATCCGCGGCAGGTGCCACATAGATGGTTGGCATGCTGCCCGGTCGCGTGGGCACGTTCACGAACGACAGCCAGCGTCCATCCCGCGAATACCGCTCCTGCCAGATGTACGAATCTGTTTCGCCAATCAACTGTTTGACCGGTCCGGTCGCTGGAGGATTGGCCGTGGCCGACCAGAGTTCGATGGCAGGCGATCGGCCCGTCCGGGACACGAGCACCGACTGACCGTCAGACGTCCAGTCGAACGGCATCAGCGAGGTAGGCCCCGAAGGGCGGCCGATGATGCGCTCAGGATTGGTCGTGTCCCACAGCGCGAGACGGTTTTCCCGTCCTGTCGGCTTGAACGTGACGTGATGGTAAACGACCCGCCGTGCGTCTGGCGACCACCGCGGCAGACGCCGCCACACGCCATCGCCGCCGAGCGTAGATGCCGCTCGCGTGGACACGTCGAGCACTTGCAGCTCGGTTTGATCGGTACCCCAGTGCCGCATTTCGAGCGCGATGCGCTTCCCGTCCGGTGACACGTCGTAGGTCGCGACCTCGTCTTCTTCGTTTGTCAAAGGCGCCGGTGCTTCGGCCTTTGTGTCTCCATCCAGCCGCACCCGCCACAGGCGGGTGGCCTCGGTTTGTGCCGTGTAGACGAGTCTGGAGCCATCCCGCGACAGGCTCATGCCGGCCTGTCGCTCCGCCCCGACCGTGAGCCGTTCGCACCCGGCACCCGCCAACGTCTGCGGGTCGATCGCCACCCGCCACACGCTCTCGACGTCGCCTGAGCTCACTTGCATGTAGAGTTGCGTCCCCTTGGGGTTCCACGCGATGCGTCCGACACCATTCGGGAACGCCTGACGAACTGCCTCGGGACACTGAGTGGGTAGCGGCGTGCGCGCGATCGACGTGCCGTCAACGCCGCCCGTCAGGAAACCCGCGTCGAATACCCGCACATTCTCATCTCGCTTCAGGCCGATCGCGGTGAGGCGGCCGTCGGGATGCCACGCGGCGTTGAACACGTACCACTCGGGCCACAGCGGCGCTTCCCGATCGCCAGCGAGGTTGTAGATCGAATACTGCTCTGGCGGACCTGCGCCCGGCACCTCGACGCCCTTGAGGAACAGCAGGGATCGGCCGTCTGGTGACCATGACGGGTGTTGACCCTCGGCAACGATCCGCCGCTCGTTTCCTCCGAGCGCTGCGACGGTGTAGATGCCGCCGCCCTCTCTCTCGGAGTGGAAAGCGATCGTGCTGCCATCCGGAGACCAGTCCGGCTGCGTGTCATCAGCAGGCGATCGCGTAATCCGCACCGGATCGCCTCCGGCAACCGGTTGCACCCAGATATCGAAGTTGCCGTCACGGTTCGAGGCGTACGCGATGAAGCGGCCATCGGGAGAAAAGGTCGCATCGGTCTGCAGGCCGGCACCCACCGTGACTCGCACGAGATTTCTGGAGACTGCGGCACTCGCAGTCGGCGCCGGTGGAGGCGCCGATCCGTGCCCTCTCCACCACACAGCGGCTGCAATGGCACCTGCCACGCCGAGGACGACCAGCGCCACGAACGACTGACGCCCAAACAAGGGCACGGGCCGCTTGCTGGCGGCCACCCCACGTACGTCCGCGGTCACTGCTTCGCGGCTGGACGAGGACGCCAGGTGCAGCTCGTCTCGCAGCGCCTGCAGATCCAGCAAGAGATCCTGCGCGGTCTGGTAACGCTGCGCGCGGTCTTTCCGAAGCGCCTTCGTCACGATCCGCTGGAGCTCGGCTGGCACGTCCGGTTCGAAGCGCGCGATCGGCGCCGGATCCTTATCGAGGATGGCTGCAAGCACGTCGCTGCTGTTGGGCGCCGCAAACGGTGAGCGGCCTGCCACCATCTCGTAGAGGATGCATCCCAGCGCCCAGATATCCGTGCGCGCGTCGATGTCCTGTCCCCGCGCCTGCTCGGGGGACATGTAGGCGACCGTACCGACGACTGTGCCGGCATCGGTCAACAACGTCGCCCGCGTCTGCTCGGCCTCCAAACCCTCGCGGGCAGACACGAGTTTGGCCAGCCCGAAATCGAGCACCTTCACGAAGCCGTCCGGGCGAAGCATCACGTTCTCGGGCTTGATGTCCCGATGCACGATCCGCTGGGCGTGAGCGGCCGTCAGGGCCTGTGCGATCTGGATGGCGATGTCGAGCGATTCGCGGACGGTCAGGCGGGTACCGGCGAGCAATCTATTGCGCAGCGTCTGGCCTTCCACGTACTCCATCGCGATGTAGTGCTGTCCCTCTGCAGTCTGGGCCAGCGCGTGGATCGTGCAGACGTTGGGATGGCTGAGGGCGGATGCGGCGCGAGCCTCCTGCTCGAAACGGTTGACGCGCGAGATGTCGCTGGTCAGGTCAGTCGGCAACAGTTTGAGGGCGATCTTCCTGCCAAGGCGCTCCTCGGTCGCCAGCCACACTTCCCCCATCCCACCGGCTCCCAGCGGGCGCACGAGTTCGTAGGCGTCCAACCGTGAGCCGGGGGCAAGCGCCATCGTCGGTGAGGGCGATTATAGTTCGTTGTCCGTAGTTCGTCGTTCGCACTGCCCTCGTTGCAGATTCGAAGCGCGCACCACTACGGACTACGGACTACGAACCACGAGCGACGAACTGTCAGTGCGTCCCCATCCCGCCAGCAACAGTCAGGAACACATCGTAAATCGCCCGGTCCACCAGCCGCCCGTTCGGCAGCTTGACAATTGCCGTGCCCTGGAGCGCGAAGCGGTTGCCAAATCGGTCGCGGCGCCCGTCGCGGCGATAGTCAGTCCGGATCGCAACGATTCCAACCTGACTCAGAGGCACGAGCTCGCCGCGGTCAGTGACTCCGTTATGGTTGCGATCGAACCACAGACGCAGCCGCGCATACACCGCGTCGCGGCTGTCGATGACACCATCTGGCATGCCGCCGCCGTAGTCCGGACCCTCCGTCAGCAACAACGCTTCGAATCCGTTAGCCGCAAGCGGTCCACTCCCATCCGCATACGCAGGCGTCCGCGAGCCAAACAGTTCAGCGCCCGAGTCGATTCGCCCGTTGCCATCCCGCTCCAGCACCAGCCACCCATCGTCTGATTCAGGCTCGGTCCACGCAATCTTCTCGACTGCTCTCCCGTTGGCATCCAAATCAAACGTCACCCCATCGTCTGCAGACGTGAGGCGGTAGCCGTCTCCCTGGGTGTCGATGAGGATCGGGCTCAGGGTGACGCAATCGCAGCGCCACGGTTCGAACTGGTAC
>JBKPMA010000233.1:0-5694 GCA_046731935.1 Acidobacteriota bacterium | reverse complement strand
CCCCCCCCCCCCCCCCCCCCCCCCCCCCCCCCCCCCCCCCCCCCCCCCTTTTTAATGCACCGGCCACCACCGAGATCTACACAGAGCACTAGTCGTCGGCAGCGTCAGATGTGTATAAGAGACAGGGCATGAGCCACGACTTCGAAGTGGCCGTCCAGGAGGGCGCCACGATGGTGCGCGTCGGGACTGCGATTTTCGGGGAACGACGGGTTCCCGGCGGAACGGAGAACAGTCGATGAAGGTCACGCCTCTCGATTTGCGGCAGCAGAAGTTCAAGAGCGTCATGCGCGGCTTCGACAGAGACGAGGTGGTCTCGTTTCTCTCGGAAGTGGCCGACGACTACGAGCAGGCGCTGCGCGAGGCGGATCGCCTCAAGGACGAACTGACGCGCAGTCAGGCATCGCTCGAGGAGCTGCGGGACCACGAGCGCAACCTGCGCAACACGCTCCTCACCGCGCAGAAGCTCGCCGACGAGATCCGGAACAACGCCGAGCAGGAGGCTGGCCGTCTGGTGCGAGAGGCCGAAGGACGCGCCGAGCTCGTCCTGCAGAAGGCGCAGTCGCGCCTGGAAGAAGTGCAGCGCGAGGTCGAGACGATCCGCGTGAAGCGCAAGGATGCCGAGGCCTCGCTCGAATCCACGATTGCGTCGCTCCGCAACTCACTCGAGTTCATCCGCCAGCAGGACGTCAAAGAGCGGGAAGACAGCAAGATCATCCTGCATCGGCCCCGTATCGTTGAAACGCCGTTGACGACGCCGCTCGCGGCGCCGACGCTGCGTTCGGTGGATACCGGCGACATCGCGCAGGCGCGATAAGCGCACACGCCATTCGCTCAACGTGGGCATTCGACGTTGAGCGTTAGCCCTGGGCGCATGACTGAATGTTCCGCGACACTCCTGCCGGGGCGATTGTCACCGTCCGTGTGACCCCGCGCGCGGGACGGAGCGCCATCAGCGGGACGCGAGACGACCAGCTGCTCGTGAAACTCGCTGCGGCTCCGGTCGACAACGCCGCCAACCACGCCCTTGTCGGCGTCCTCAGTGACGCACTCGAGGTACCGCAGCGCGTGATCCGGATCGTGTCGGGCGAGCGCAGCCGTACCAAACAGGTCCTCATCGCCGGACGGCAGGCGGCGGATCTGAGCGCCATCCTCAACGCCGTTCTCACCAGCCGGTAACGTCGCCACCTCTAGGCTTGGGCTTAGCCACTGCAGATTTCCGCACTTCGCACGCCGCACGCCGCACGTCGCATTTCACACTGCGCCCGCCGCACCCGCGTCCGCACCTTCCTTCCGCACACGCTTGCCGCACCTTGCGTCTGCGCGATAGTCTGGCGCCGCGAATGCTCGCCGACTTCATCCTCCACGACGCCGCCGAAATCGTGACGTGTGCCGGGCCAGCGCCGCGGGCCGGGGCACGCCAACGCGAGGCCGGCGCACTCCGTGACGCGTCGATCGCAGCTGCCGACGGGCGAATTGTCTTCGTCGGACCCTCACGCGATCTCGCGGGCTCGGTCGAACCCGCACCCGGTGCGCATGTGTACGACGCCCGCGGATGTGCCATCGTCCCCGGCTTCGTGGACCCCCACACGCACCTGCTGTACGCGGGTGACCGCCGTCACGAACTGCGGCAACGGCTGGCGGGCAAGACCTACGCCGAGATCGCCGCCGAGGGAGGCGGGATCGTGTCGACCGTCGATGCGACGCGCGAAGCGACCGAGCACGAGCTGGTTGAATCCGGACGCAGCAGGTTGGCGGAAATGCTTCGCTGCGGCACGACGACCTGTGAAGTCAAAAGCGGCTACGGGCTCTCACTCGAAGACGAGCGGAAAATGCTTCGAGCCATTGCGGCGCTGGCGTCATCGCAGCCGATCGATATCAGCGCCACCTTCATGGGCGCACATGAAGTACCGCGCGAGTATCGAGGGCGCCGCGGCGACTACGTCCGCCACATCATCAGCGACATGCTGCCCGCCGTCGCTGCCGAAGGCTTCGCTGAGTGGTGCGATGTGTTCTGCGAAGACGGTGTGTTCACACCGGACGAGACACGCCTGATTCTCGAGGCGGCTCGGGCGCTCGGCTTCGGACTGCGCGTACATGCGGACGAACTGGCGTCCAGCGGCGGCGCACGAGTGGCCGCCGACCTCGGCGCGCGCTCTGCGGATCACCTGGTCCACGTGAGTCACGACGATGCGAAGCGGCTCGCCGCGGCCGGTGTGACGGCGACGCTTCTGCCGTGTGCGGTGTTCTATCTGAAGCTGCCGCGGTTTGCGCCGGCACGCATGCTCATCGACGCCGGCGTACCGGTGGCGCTTGCGACCGATGTCAATCCAGGCGGCGGTCTCTCGCCGTCCATGCCGTTCGCGCTCACGCTGGCCTGCTTCGCGATGAACATGACGTTCGAGGAAGCCCTGGTCGCATCGACGATCAACGCGGCCTGGGCACTTCAGCGCCATACGGCGGCCGGCAGCCTCGAATTGGGTAAACGGTTGGACGCCGTCGTCGTGGATGGCGGCGCGATGGAGCTGGTGCGCGTAGGCGCGACGGCTATCCGGCAGGTCATCACGCGCGGGCACGTTGTTCACGACGCGCGGCCGCTCCCATTCAAAGCGGGTGTGTCATGACTCAGCTCGTCGATCTTTCCGTATCGGATCTGTTGCGGGCGATCGCGGCGCCGACGCCCACGCCTGGTGGTGGATCGGCATCAGCGCTGGCGGGTGCGGTTGGTGCGGCGTTGCTGGCGATGGTCGCGGGAATGACCAAGACGCGTGGCGGAGCCGCTCCGGAGCGCGCAGTGCTCGATCGCGCGCTCCCCGGGCTTCTGGATGGCCGCGACCACCTCGCGGCGCTCGTCGATCGCGACAGTGCCGCCTACGATGCCGTGACTGCCGCCTACAAACTGTCCAAGAGTACTGACGAAGAGACTCGCGTGCGGCGAGTGGCGATCCAGGAGGCGTTGCACGGGGCGACCGAGGTGCCGCTCGACGTCATGCGCGCGTCCCACGCGGCTGCGCGTGAGGCCGCGCAGGTGGCAGCGCACGGCAATCCGTCGGCGTCGAGCGACGTGACCGTTTCGCTCGAACTGCTGGACGCGGCGTTTCGGGGGGCCGCTGCCAACGTCCGGATCAACGTGGCCAGCCTGAAGGACGCCGGCTATGTAGACGGGGTGCGAGGAGAAGTGGAGCGACTCGAAGCGTCGATGGCCGAGGCGCTCACCCTGGCGCGTGCCGCGCTTGCCGGGTCGTCGGGCTAGGCTAATTGACGCTCAGCACGTCGACGTTGACGGTGAAGTCCCAGTGGCGGATGTAGCGGGGAATCACCTCGATGTCTCGTGAGTACGTGCCTTCGACCGTTATTTTGCGGTTCGTCTTCGTGATCGTCAGCTGATCGCCCCGGATCGGAATTTCCAACCGCTCGGCGATCTGCATCACGTTGGTCTGGATCGTCTCGAGCTTCTTCCGCTCCGAGAACTGAGCAGATTCCTTCACCGCGTCTTCGAACTGGTAGTGATCCCAGTACGCGGACCCGATGCGCCAGCTGGCGTGAACGATCAACGCCATGACGACAAGCTTCAGTAGGGTTTTCATGCGCCTCAGGGCGCGGTCAGTGAATCATGTGAAACAGCCGGTCCCAGCGCGTCCGTGTGAAAAAATGCGTCACCACGGACACGAGGCCCTTGACTGTCGCAGCCAGACCAGCGTCCTGATAATCGTCTCGGTCGCTCTCGTAGGACCAGTAGACCATCAGGGCCTTCCCCTTCACGTAATCGCGCGGTAAGTAGCCCCAGTAGCGGCTGTCCTGCGAATTGTCGCGGTTGTCGCCCATGACGAAATACTGGTCCGGCGGGACCGTCACCGGGCCGTAATTCTCGCTGAGGTCGTAGCTCGAAATCTCCTGGTTCTCGAGAGACGGCGGACGCAGGAAGTGGACGTAAGGCTCGTCGATAGGCGAGCCGTTGATGTAGATCTTCTTGTGCTTCAACTCGAGCGTCTCACCCGGCAATCCGATCACGCGTTTGATGAAGTCGCGATCCGGTTCCGACGGATATTTGAAGACCACGACGTCGCCGCGCCTGATCGGCTGGATCGGAAGCAGCGCCTGCTCGATGCGCGATTCGGTCGGCGCAAAGATGAATTTGTTGACGAGCAGGTGATCGCCGACGAGCAGGTTGTTCTCCATCGAGCCGGTCGGGATCTTGAACGCCTGCACGACGAACGTGCGGATGAACAGCGCCAGGATGACGGCGATCACGATCGACTCGAAGTACTCGCGAGCGGTGGACTTTTTGGTGGACATACTGAACCCAAAGGCTTCGGACTGCGGGCTGCAGGCTGCAGACGATGTCAGCTGTTCTCGTCAGGCCCGTAGCCTGTAGCCTGTAGCCTGTAGTGAGACTATTCTCCCACCTTGAGCACCGCCAGAAACGCTTCCTGCGGAATCTCGACCTGCCCCACGCGCTTCATCCGCCGCTTGCCTTCCTTCTGTTTCTCGAGCAGCTTGCGCTTCCGGCTGATGTCGCCGCCGTAGCACTTGGCGAGGACGTTCTTGCGCAGCGCCTTGACCGACTCGCGAGCGATGATCCGGCTGCCGATCGCGGCCTGGATGGCGACCTCGAACATCTGGCGCGGGATGAGCTCGCGCATCTTCGACGCCAGCGCCTTGCCGCGCTCGTACGCCGAATCGCGGTGAACGATGATCGAGAGTGCGTCCACGGGCTCGCCGTTCACGAGGATGTCGAGCTTCACCAGGGGCGAGGCCCAATACCCGGTGACGTGGTAATCGAGCGACGCATACCCGCGCGAAATCGTCTTCAGCTTGTCGTAGAAATCGAGCACGACCTCGTTGAACGGCAGCTCATACGTCACCATGACGCGGTCCGACGCCAGATACTCGAGCGTCTTCTGCACACCGCGCTTGTCCTGACAGAGCTGCAGGATCGAACCAACGTGTTCGGACGGCGTCAGGATCGTGGCCGTGATGACGGGCTCTTCCAGAATTTCGATGCGGGCCGGATCCGGCAGCTTGGCGGGACTGTCGATCTCCTCCACCTGGCCGTCGGTCGTCGTGACGCGGTACAGCACGCCCGGCGCCGTCGTGACCAGGTCCATGTCGAATTCGCGCTCGAGCCGCTCCTGCACGATCTCCATGTGCAGCAGGCCGAGGAATCCGCAGCGAAAGCCGAACCCCAGCGCCGCCGACGTCTCGGGCTCGTAGAACAGCGACGAATCGTTCAGGCGCAGCTTCTCGAGCGCCTCGCGCAACTGCGGATATTCGTGGCCCTCGACGGGGTAGAGGCCCGCGAAGACCATCGGCTTCATCTCTTTGAAGCCCGGATACGGCTGCTCGGTCGGGCGCGCCGTCTCCGTGATCGTGTCGCCGATCTGCGCGTCGCTGACCTTCTTGATCCCGGCGTTGATGAAGCCGACTTCACCGGCGGTGAGCTCCTGCACGAGCATGGGCTTGGGCTGGAAGACGCCGATCTCGTCGACCGGGTAGTCCTGTCCGGTCGCCATCAGCCGGATCTTCATGCCCGGCCGCAGGACGCCATCGATCATCCGGACGACTACCACGACGCCGCGATACGGGTCGTACGACGAATCGAAGATGAGCGCCTTCAGTGGGGCGTCCAGCTGTCCGGCCGGCGGCGGCAGGCGTTCGACGATGGCCTCGAGAATTTCTTCTGTGCCGGTGCCGAGC
>JBKPMA010000232.1:0-4383 GCA_046731935.1 Acidobacteriota bacterium | reverse complement strand
CCTAGTCACTCGAGGAGTTTTTCGAGCTCCTCCGGATAGGCCGCGCGCAGCAATGCGGCGCTTCGCTCGACGACACCGGTCTCGGTCAGCCGAGCCAACGATTCCTCGAGTGAGAACGATCCGAGCTTGCGCGTGATCGTGATCTCCTGGGTCAGGTGCTGCAGCTGATTCTTCCGAATGTGCTGGCGCGCGCCGAGGCTGGCGAGCAGCAGTTCCGCGTATGGCACGCGTCCCGGGCCCTGCGCCCGCGGAAGCAGGCCCTGCACCAGAATGGCCGCGAGCGCCATGGCGAGCTCCTGCCGCACGGTGCCCTGACGTTCGGCCGGAAAGCCGTCCACGAGGCGCCCCACGGCAGCCGCCGGATCCCCCGCATGCAGTGTCGTGAAGACCAGATGACCGGTCTCGGCCGCGGCGAGTGCCAGCCGCATCGTTTCCGGATCGCGCATTTCGCCGACGACGATCACGTCTGGCGACTGCCGCAACGCGGCCCGCAGTGCGCTCGAGAAATCAGGCACATCGATACCGACTTCCTGCTGCTCCACTACGCTCTGCTCGTGCCGGTGCTCGTACTCGATCGGATCCTCGATCGTGATGATGTGGCGGCGCTCGCGGCGGTTGATCTCGGCAACGAGCGCTGCGAGCGTTGTCGTCTTACCCGATCCCGTGGGACCGCAGACGAGCACGAGGCCACGGGTCAGCCGTGTGAGGACGTCGATCGGATGAGAGAAGCCAAGAGCGGCGAGTTGAGGCACTTCACTCGGCAGCGCACGGATGGCCACCGCGGGACGCCCGCGCTCGCGATGCAGGTTGACGCGGAAGCGGCGCCGCGACCCGGCGCGCAACGAGAGATCGACGGAATGCGTGCGGCGCCACGCGTCCCGCTCGCGCTCTGACAGACATGGCAGGACCACGTCCTCGATCTCGTCCGCCGCGAGCGGGTTGGCGTCGAGCGGCGTCACCTGCCCATTGATCCGCAACGCGGCCGGCGCGCCCGCGACCAGGAACAAGTCGCTGCCGCCGACCTCGAGAAGACGCTCGAGCCAATGCTGGAGACGGTCCGAATTTCCGGCCGGCGCCGGACGCGATCCGACGGCGTTCAGTTCGTCGATGACGCGATCGAGATCGTCAGCGTCCACGGCGGCAGTATACGGCCGGCGAGACTACGAGCTGATGAAGACGAACCCCGGCCCGATGAAGTAGTCGGCGGTGAAGAGCCAGATCAGACCCACCGCGGCGGCGATGCCGAGAATGGCCGCCATGGTCGTCCGTCCCTTGTGCAACGTCTGACGATCGATGCTGGCGATGTCGCGGTAGTGATACGGCCGGTTGTCCATGGTGGTGTAGAACCCACCCTCTGTCGGCCGCTCCACCGTGACCCACTCGTCCCGGCCGTCGCGCCAGACGACATGGAGTCGATCGCCGGATCGTACGGCGCCGGGCCCGCTCGGCATGGCCCCCGGATCTGAAGGCACCATCAACGCGTTCGTGGTGTGGCACCCGCCCGAGAGCAGCGAAGCGCAGAGCAGAACGGCGAGCGTGCGATTCGTGGTCACGGCTACCCTCCTCGAGGCATCCCGATTGGCCGCGGGTGATTATCGCGCCGAGACCAGCTTCAGATCACGTGCAGTCTGCACTCGTGGTGCATCTGCGGCGGCGCCGGCGGCATGTAGGGCCTGCGCGATGTGAGGCGCCAGCACCTGAACAAGGCTCGCCTGCTCATCGGTAAAACGCTCCGCGGACGTGTACAGGGTGAGCACGCCTTCGAGGGTGGCGCCGACTTCGAGCGGCACGCTGAGGCAGCTTCGGAGGGTGTCGCCATCCGCGCTCGCCCGTTCGCCGAGGTCGAGCGCGGCATCGGAGTTCACGATGGCGCGGCGGTTTGCGGCCACCCACCCTGTCAGCCGATCGCCTTCACGAATACGAAGCCCGCGCACGCGGTCCGACGCCGGACCTATTGCTTCGGCGGCAGTCAGGACGTTGCCTGCCGGCACGCCGAGGTAAAACGCGATGCTCGCGCCCGGGACGATCGACCCGAGGAGACTGGCTATCAGCGCGAAGACATCCTGCCGGCTGCCGTTGCCGGCAGTCAGCCGGGCCAGGCTCATGAACGCCATGACGTCGCTGGACGCGATCGATGGACGCGCCGGCGAGACGACGGCATGGCGCCCGGACTGCTGCAAGCGGGTGGTGATGGCCTGGAACGCCGGCGGCACCGACGGCCGCTCGTCCACCGGCGGGCCCGACTCGGCGGCGCGCATCGCGATGAACGCATCCACGACCGCCGGATCGTACATGGTGCCGCGGCGTTCGGAGAGGATCTCGAACGCCGCCTCCTGCGTGAGAGCGCGGCGGTACGGACGATCGGAGGTCAACGCATCGTAGCAGTCCACGACGGACAGGATGCGTGCGCCGATCGGGATCTCCTCACCCGAGACGCCTCGGGGATAGCCGGTGCCATCCCAGTTCTCGTGATGGCATCGCACGATGGGCACGACCGGGAACGGGAAATCGACGAGCGCCAGGATGTCCGCACCGACGTCGACGTGCTTCTTCATCTCGTCGAACTCCGACGCGGTCAGCTTGCCTGGCTTGTTGAGGATGTGCTCCGGAACGGCCAGCTTGCCTGTGTCGTGCAGCAGCGCGGCCGCCTCGATGGCTTTGACGGTCGGCTCGTCGGCGACTCCCAGCCGCGCGGCAAGCGCCGTGGCCATGCTCTGGACGCGGCGGACGTGATTGTGAGTCACGTCGTCTTTCGCATCGATAGCCATCGCGAGCGTTTCGATGGTGGACTTGTAGAGACGATCGACCTTTGCCACGTGCTGTCGCGCGTCCTCGAGCCGGCCGAACGACGATCGCAGCGTGGCGTGAATGACCGCTAGCACGGGAAGGATCACCGCGGCAGCAACCAGGCTCGACTGCTGCACGATGACCACGAGACACATGGCGAGCGAGGCGGCGGCCAGATAGCCGACGGCGAGCCAGGCGAAGTGCTCGCGCCAGATCTTGAGCGGCGATTGCTGCGCCTCGAGGCCGACGGCAATGGCCGTGAGCCACGAGTTCAGTCCGAAGTAGATGGCCGCCAGGCAGAAGAGCGGCAGCAGCAGTCTGCCAATCGGCGCGGGCGACTCCGCGAGCGGAGCGACGCGTGCGAGGTGAAAGAACGCTGTCGTCGCCACCCAGATCGACAGAGCGGGAGCGGCGGTGTTGAAGGCGAGCCGACGCCAATGGTGGCGGCGCCGCGCCGACAGCAGAAAGCTGTCGAACGCCATGGCCACCGTGACTGGCGCCGGCCCGAAGAGGAGCGACGACGTGATGAAAAACGTGTCGGCGACCGAGATACTGGCCTCCACCGAGGCCACGTTGATGGTGAACGATCCCGTAGCGACCGCCAGACTGGCGAACAGCAGCCATTCCAGCGGATGCGGCGTCGCCGGCAGGATCGCAAGCGAGTGGCCGACGACCATGACGCCCGCGAGGACGACGACACGAACGTAGATCGAGAGCGCGTTTCGCATGCGAGCCGACTACCGCCGGTCGGGATCGTCAGCCGTCAGTACCGTGTTGCCCCAGATCAGCTGGTTGTCCTGCACGGTGTATGACGATCCCCAGATGATCTGCTGCCCGCGCATGTCGTAGATGGTGCTGCCCCAGATGATCTGGTTGGCGGACGTCCAGTCGGCGATCCGGCCCCACAGCAGGCGATTGGCCGGCGTCAGCGCCAGAGGATTGGTCAGCCCGAACAGGTTCAAGTCGCCGGCGCGCAAGACCGCCGGATCGAGCAGCGCGCGCGTCAGGTCGAGCAGCGGCAGCAGCCGAATCGCAGTGCCGTTATAGAGCCTGGCCGACAGGGTTCCGGCGTCCCAGAACGCCATGCCGTCCGCTCCGAGACCAAGCAGCGTGGTCAATGACGACGTGCGCGCCGCGAGCTGCCGCGAGTTCCAGATGTTGACGCTTCCGGCGCCGCCGCCCATCAGGCCGCCATCTCTGACAAAGGTCGCGCCCGTCTGCAGCACGAGTTTGGTCTGCGCTGGCCCGAACGACGGCGATCCTTGCAACAGAAGCGCGACCGCGCCACTGACGATCGGCGTCGCCATGCTCGTGCCACTGAGCTGCATGTACGCGTTGCCGTACACGCCTGCCCGATGCAGCGTTGGATACGTTCTCACGAGCGTCGCATCGTCGGCCTCGAGCGAGATGATGCGGTTGCCCGGAGCGACCACGTCAGGCTTGACGGTCAGATCGTAGCGGGCAGGCCCGCGTGAGCTGTAGGTCGCGACCGTGTCGTCGGAGCGCCCCGGCGTGCCCCACGTATTCAGCGCGCCCACGGTCAGGGCGAAAGGCGAGTTACCGGGAGAGACGATGCTGCCGAGCACCGTGCGGCCG
>JBKPMA010000231.1:0-4147 GCA_046731935.1 Acidobacteriota bacterium | reverse complement strand
TGGTCTCGTGGGCTCGGAGATGTGTATAAGAGACAGAGCGAGGCTTCCGCCGCGTACTGGTGGATGGCAAGGCGGTCAGCGTCGACGACGTGGATCGGTCGGCTCTTGCGGGCCGGACGCTGCTCCAGGTGATCGTCGATCGTCTCGTGATCGAGGGCGATCTTCGAGCGCGGTTGACCGACTCCATCGAAACAGCGTATCGGGAGGGCGGCGGCGCCGCCTTCGCGGTGGAAGTACCGCGCGATTCGGAGCAGGTGGCCGAGCCGCGCGTGTTCAGCGAACGCTTCGAATGCCGCCGATGCGGAATCACCTACGAGGATCCGCAGCCGCGATTGTTCTCGTTCAACAATCCCTTCGGTGCGTGCGCGACGTGCCATGGATTCGGCAACGTCATCGAGCTCGACATGGAGCTCGTGGTGCCGGATGCGACGAAGTCAATCCGCCAGGGCGCCATCGAGCCATGGAGCAAGCCGCATTACCGGTCACAGCTGGCCGAGCTGAAGAAGGTTGCCAAATCGATTGGCGTGCCGCTCGACACACCGTGGCAGGACCTCACGCCGGAACAGAAGCGGCTCGTCATCGAAGGTGATGGCCACGACTACGAAGGCGTCCGCGGATTCTTCGACTGGCTCGAGCGCAAGAAGTACAAGGTGCACGTCCGTGTGTTCCTCAGCCGGTACCGCGGATACCTGACGTGCCCCGACTGCGGCGGCACCAGGCTCCGGCTCGAAGCGCGCGACGTGCGCGTCGGGGATCGCACGATTGACCAGGTCTCGGCACTGACGGTCAGTCAGGCGCAGGCGTTCTTCGAAGGTCTGCAGTTGGGGGAACAGGATGCCGCGGTGGCCGAGAAGGTCTTACGCGAGATCCGGCGGCGGCTGACGTTCCTCGGCGATGTTGGGCTCGACTATCTGACGCTCGATCGGTTGTCGTCCACGCTGTCGGGCGGGGAGTCGCAGCGGATCAATCTGGCGACCTCGCTCGGCTCGGCGCTGGTCGATACGCTTTACGTGCTCGACGAGCCCTCAATCGGCCTCCATCCACGGGACAACCTCCGGCTGATCGCCATTCTTCGCCAGCTGCGCGACCAGGGGAACACCGTCATCGTGGTGGAACACGACGCGGACATGATCCACGTTGCGGACTACATCGTGGATCTCGGTCTTGGGGCCGGCGAACAGGGTGGGCGGATTGTGTTCTCCGGAACGCTCCCCGAGCTGATGCGCGATCCGCGCTCACTCACCGCGAAGTATCTGCGTCAGGAGATCTCGATTCAAACGCCTGCCGCGCGCCGGCGCGGGACGGGACAGAAGCTGATTGTTCGCGGCGCGACCGAGCACAATCTCAAAGACATCGACGTGTCGATTCCGCTCAACACGCTCACCGTGGTGACCGGCGTGAGCGGCTCCGGGAAGTCGACGCTCGTCCACGACGTGATCTACGGGGCGGTACGCCGCGCGAAGGGCGCTCACGAGAAGCGCGCCGGGGCACACCGGGCATTGACGGGCATCGAGTTCATCACTGACGCCGTCCTCGTGGACCAGACGCCCATCGGGCGCACACCGCGTTCGAATCCGGTCACGTATCTGAAGGCGTTCGATCCGATCCGCGAGCTGTTTGCGGCGACCAAAGACGCCCGCGCACACGGGCTGACCGCCAGCCACTTCTCCTTCAACGTGCCAGGCGGCCGCTGTGAGGCGTGTGAAGGGGAGGGCGTCGTCCGCGTCGAGATGCAGTTCCTGGCGGACGTGTTCGTGCCCTGCGACCAGTGTGACGGCAAACGCTTCAAACCGCAGGTGCTCGAGGTCAGGTACAAAGGCCGGAACGTGCACCAGGTGCTCGAGATGACGGTACGCGAGGCGCTGACGTTCTTCAGCAACTCGCCGAAGGTGCTGCGTCGTCTGCAGGTCCTCGACGAAATCGGTCTCGGGTATCTCCGGCTGGGACAGCCGGCGACGACGCTTTCGGGCGGCGAGGCGCAGCGCATCAAGATCGCCGCCCACCTGTCGTCCCACAGTGGCGAGCGGCTGCTGTACATCCTCGACGAACCCACGACCGGCCTGCACTTCGACGATATCGCCAAGCTGCTCGCCGCATTCCGGAAGCTGCTCGAAGCCGGGCACACGCTGCTCGTCATCGAGCACAACCTCGACGTGATCAAGACTGCCGACTGGGTCATCGACCTCGGACCGGAGGGCGGGGCTGCGGGCGGTTCGGTCGTGACGGCCGGCACCCCCGAACAGGTCGCCCGTCATCCGGAGTCGCACACGGGCCGCTTCCTGCAGCAGACACTGTCAGCCTCGCGTGCCCACGCGCACGCGGACTGAAACCGGACACCGCGTCGGCTCGCGGCGTTGGTGACTGACGCCAGATGGATTCGCTCCCCATGAGTGGAGAAGACCGGTGAGAAGGGAATGGCTCCGAGCGGCCGCGGTAAGTGTGGCGCTCGCGGCGCAGGCCACGCCGATATTCGCGCAAGCGGAATTCGAACCGCTGGTCGCACGGCTTCAGAGTCCGAAGCCGGCCGACCGGATCGCGGCGCTGCGCTCGCTGCTCACGTCGGGACATCCAGATCCGCTGGCCGCAGTGGCGCCGACGCTGACGGATCCGGACAATGGCGTCCAGCTCGAGGCCATCGACACGCTGTTGACGTTGTGCCTGGCGCCAGCGCCATCGCCGAAGATGGCCAAGGCGTTCTCCGCACCGAACGGCAGCATCGCGGAGCAGGTCTTCGAGTCGGTGCCGCTGGCCGTGCTGCCGCGTCAGGTGCCGCCCATCGTCGTGTCGCAGCTGCTGGCCGCGACGAAGGACGATGACGTGCGGGTGCGGATGGCCGCCGCATTCGCGCTCGGCATCTTCGGATCGCCCATCATGGGGCCGCGCTCTGACGAAACGGAGCGGGCGCTGATCGCCGATTTGCCGATGTCACTGCGACATCCCGATCCCGCGACGCGTGAAGCGCTCGTCCGCTCGATCGGGCGGCTGTTCGAGCCGCCGCCGCATGCGTCAGCGCCGCCCGATGTTGCCGATGCGGTGGTGTCGGCGCTGAACGACAGCGACGTGCGCGTCCGCCTGTGGGCGAGCGATACGCTCGGATGGCTGCGCGAGCAGAGAGCGGCGCCGGCTCTCAGCCAACGGCTCACGTTCTACAAGCGGGGCGAGGAGGCGTGGGCGGCGCTCCACGCGCTCTCGCGGATCGGCTTGGCCGAGAACGCTCCGCTGTTCCGCCAATATCTGACCGACCGGGAGGAAGAGCCGCGCGTGATGGCCATCGAAGGGCTGGGCCGCGTGCACGATCCTGCCGATGTCGCACTCATCACGGAGTCCTTGAAGAACGAACGCAGTCCCGCGGTGCTGCTTGCCGGCTCGTTCGCTTTTTACCTGCTGGGCTCACCGACCAATCTCGAGGCCTTGGTCGCCGGACTCACGAATCCCGCGACCACGCAGCAGGCGCGCGTGTATCTGACCGAGCTCGGTGCGCAGGCCGCCCCGTCGCTGCGCGCGTACCTGCAGCGGCCCGATCCGGCCGTGCGGCTGGGTGTTGCCGAAGTGCTCGGGCTCTCTGGCGATCACGACAGCCTCGGTGCGCTCGAGGCCGCCGCCCGGGACTCCGATGCCGCCGTCGGCGAAGCCGTCCGTCAGGCGCTCATACGCTTGAGGACGCTGCACGCAGGCGTCCGGGTGCACTAGTGGCCTGGCGCACGCTGCGCCAGTCGTTCTACGCGCGGCCCACCCTCACGGTTGCGGAAGCGCTGCTCGGGAAGGTGCTCGTGCATCGCGCTCCCGAGGGTACCGCCTCCGGGCGGATCGTCGAAGTCGAGGCCTACATCGGCGAAGACGATCCGGCCTGCCACGCGGCGCCAGGGCCGACCGCGCGCAACGAACCCCTCTACGGACCTCCAGGCGTCGCGTATGTGTATCTGAACTACGGGATGCACTATCTCGTGAATGCGGTCACGGAACCGGCGGGATCGCCGGCAGCGGTCCTGCTGCGGGCACTCGAGCCGCTCGAAGGACTGGAGTTGATGCGCCGGCGTCGGGCGCTCAACGGCAACGTCGCACCCGCTGACACCGATCTCTGCCGCGGGCCGGGCAATCTCACGCGGGCCCTTGGAATCACGCTCGCGCAAAACCGACTGCCGCTATA
>JBKPMA010000230.1:0-7295 GCA_046731935.1 Acidobacteriota bacterium | reverse complement strand
ATCCGGTACAGGCGCGCCGTCGCAATCAGCTCGCGCTGCGACGGCAGGCTGAGAATTCCGAGATAGATCCGGGGAACGAGCAACGCGGCTGCGATGAGTGGCAGCAGGACGATCCAGTTGAGCAGCAGATTCCGCAGGATCGTGAACCCGAGCGTCCACACGTCCGCGCTGAATGCACCGAGGCGCGGATCCAGGTACCGGCACAGCTGACGGACCTGCGCGACCGGCGCCGGCTCGGGATCGACGGGGATGGTCCCTCCGAGCATTCCGTACACGGCGGCCTGTTCGCCTCGGCCGACGCGGGCGCGCCACGCCGAGAGCCAGCCGCCTGTATAACCGCCGCCCGACACCGTCGACAAGTAGTCGAAACCCGGAAGCACACCGAGCTGCGCGAGTCCTTGCATGACCCCGAGGCTGATGCTGGCGCTCCGGATGCCCCCGCCAGACAAACACAGCGCCGACACACCGTCCTCGAGCGATGCCCGGTGAAGAGCAGCGAGCGCCTCCGCCTCCGACGCACCCGGAGGGACGATCGACTGTCCCTCGTGCCTGGAGCGGTACTCGCCGTCCATCACGTCGGCGAAGTTCAGGGGCGCAGCTGCGTGGGACATGGTCGCTAGAATCGCGATGGGATCTGGGAGGACAACCGTAGAAGAAACATCGCCGCGCGTTTACTTTGCGACGAAAGCGTCCTCAGATCCGCGGTCTCGCGATCCGTGTGATCGTCGGTGCCCATCAGTCCAATTCCATCGAGCGTCATCGGCGTGTACGCGGCGGCAAACGAGACGTCTGCCGCGCCGGCTCTCCGCGGATCTGTCGCAACGACTGTTCCGGTGCCGAGCGCCCGGCTGCAGCGATCGTAAAGCTCGAGCAGCTTCGAGTTCGCGGGCCGCGGCGCCATGGGCGGATAGCCGTCAGTGAACGTCAGCGTGCTCGCGGCTCCCGCCAGTGACGATGCGGCGATCCGCGTCATAGCCGCTTTCGCGGCGGTCAGCTGGTCCGGCGAAATCGACCGCAGATCACCGGTGACGACAACCCGACCCGCGACGACGTTCGTCTTGCCGGCGGCCGTCGCATGCGTGTCGTCACCGTCCAGGGCGACCGTCGTGCCACCCGCAATCAAGCCGGGATTGAACGTGAGGAGCGGTTCATGTGCCAGCTCGTCGTAGAACGCCCGCAGAACGCGGCTGGCCTCGAAGATAGCACCGGCGCCGACATCGTCTCGGAAGATCTGCGACGAATGAGCCGTCTTTGCGGTCACAGTGAGATGCCACCCGGTGAAGCCGCGCCGCGCGACGATCGCTTCACCCGGGTTGCCGGAGCCGTCTTCGAATCCGAGCGCCACGTCTGCCGTCTCAGCGAGCGATCGAAGGGCAGCACGCGCGACGTCGCGAGGCTCGCCGACGTCTTCCTCATCGCCAGTGAGGATGACCGAGATGTGCATGCCGTCGAGCGCGCCAACGGCCTGGAGCGCCGACAGAGCCTCGACAATCACGACGTCGCCGCCTTTCATGTCGATGATCCCTGGACCGCGTGCGGAAGTCGGAGAAAGCCGCTCGAACCGCTGGAACGGCCCGTCCGAATCGAACACGGTATCGAGATGGCCGATCAGCAGCAGGTGTGGTCCTCGGCCGGGATGCTCGGCGACGAGGTGCCCGGCGCGTTTGAACGCGGCACCGTCGACCCACCGCGTGGTGAATCCGAGCCGCTCGAACTCGGTGCGGAAGCGCCGTCCGACAGCCGTGACGCCGGCGAGATTCTGCGTACCGCTGTTGATGTTGACGACCTCCTCGAGCAGCGTGAGGGCGCGCGGTGCGCGGTCGTCCACCGCGGACGCAATGCCGCGCTCGATTGTCGAGAGCGCTGACGGATTGTCGTCACGCGGCGGCTGCACGTCCGGCAACTGCTGGATCACACAGCAGATGAGGGCCACCGCTACGGTCGTCCAAGGGGGCATCGGGTGGCCGTCACTCTAGTGGGCGGCCACGATCGAGCGCAAGGGCCAGGCGCGAAACGCTGGTGACCCTCGATGTGCGGAGTGGTCGGACCGCCGAATTGTTTGCACTAGAGCTGTCGATCATTCGGAGGTCCGCCCTGTCCGCCCCGGCGCAAAGTGCCAGAATAGGGATGCCGCATGGTCGCGGCGTCATCGTTCGCCCACCCTCATGACCAAGACCATCGAACTCACCGAACTGATTCTCCGGGATGCCCACCAGAGCCTCATGGCCACGCGCATGGCGCTCGAAGACATGGTGCCCGCGTGCGAGGACCTCGATCGTGCCGGATTCTGGTCGGTCGAATGCTGGGGCGGCGCCACCTTCGACGCGTGCATCCGCTTTCTGAACGAGGATCCCTGGGAGCGCCTGCGGACGTTCCGCCGCCTGATGCCGAATACGCGTCTGCAGATGCTGCTCCGTGGCCAGAATCTGCTGGGCTACCGTCACTACGAAGATACCGTCGTCGATCGGTTCGTGGAGCGAGCCGCTGCCAACGGGATGGACGTGTTTCGCGTATTCGACGCGCTCAACGACGTACGAAACGTGACGCGCGCGATTGCCGCGGTCAAGCGCGCCGGCAAGCATGCCCAGGGCACTATCTGCTACACGGTCAGTCCGCTCCACACGGTCGAACACTTCGTGCAGATGGCGCGAGAGCTCGTCGCACTCGGCTGTGACTCGATCTGCATCAAGGACATGGCGGCGCTCCTCAAACCGCAGCCCGCCTACGACGTCGTCCGAGGAATCAAGCAGGCATGCGGCGAGAACATCCGGATCCACGTGCACGTGCACGCGACGACGGGCGTCACGATGGTCAGTCTGATGAAGGCCATCGAAGCCGGGGCGGATTCTGTGGATACCGCGATCAGTTCCATGTCCCTTGGACCCGGTCACAACCCAACGGAGAGCCTCGTCGAAATGCTCGAAGGCACCGGCTTCGACACGCGCGTGGACAAAGCGCGGCTTCTCAAGTTGAAGCGCTATTTCGCGAAAGTCCGGCCGCGATACCAGGAGTTCCTGTCGAACATTCTTGGCGTCGAAACCGAGATCTTCGACAGCCAGATTCCTGGCGGCATGATTTCCAACATGGAAAGTCAGCTCAAGCAGCAGGGCGCCGCGGACCGCATGGACGACGTGCTCGCCGAGGTGCCTCGCGTGCGCAAGGACGCCGGGTATCCGCCGCTCGTGACACCTTCGAGTCAGATCGTCGGCACGCAGGCGGTGTTCAACGTGATGATGGGGCGGTACAAAGTGATGACGGGCGAGTTCGCCGACCTGATGCTCGGCTACTACGGCACGACGATCGGCCATCGCGATCCCGCCGTCGTCGAGCTCGCGGCCAAACAAGCCAAGAAGGATGTGATCGAGTCGCGGCCGGCGGACCTTCTCAAGCCGGAATGGCCGGAGCTGCGCGCCGCGGCCCTGGCCATCAAGGGCTGTGACGGCACCGACGATGACGTGCTGACGTATGCGATGTTCCCGCAGGTAGCTCCAAAGTTCTTTGTGACCCGGGCACAGGGCCCCAAGAACCTCGGCAAGGATCCGACCTCCGCGCCCGCACCGGCGCCTGCGGCGGTCGCGTCAGGGCCTACCGGACCGGGGTCCGTACGAGAGCCCGTGACGTATGAAGTGACCGTGAACGGACGCACGCACAAGGTGCACGTCGCACCGGTGTAGCGGCGAGACGACTGAGGAACCTATGGCTGGCGAGACGATGCAGAGCAAGGTGGACGTCCTGCGGCAGCGCCGCGAGGCGATCATGCTCGGCGGGGGCGCCGACAAGCTCGATAAGCAGCGACGGGCGGGAAAGCTGACCGCGCGCGAGCGGATTGCGGCGCTGGTCGATCCGGGAAGCTTCCAGGAGACAGGGCTGTTCGCCACACACCGGGCGACGCTGTTCGGCATGGCCGGCAAGGAGATGCCGGCCGACGGCGTCGTGACGGGCTCAGGTTCGGTGGGAGGGCGCCTCGTGCTTCTCGCCAGCCAGGACTTCACGGTCGCGGGCGGATCGGCCGGTGAGGTGCATTCGGTGAAGGTTGCCGAGATCATGCAGCAGGCGCTGAAGACCGGCTCGCCGTTCGTGTTCATCAACGACTCGGGTGGCGCGCGCGTGCAGGAAGGAATCGACTCGCTCTCGGGCTACGGTAAGGTCTTCTACAGCAACGTAATGTTGTCGGGAGCGGTGCCACAGGTCTCGCTGATTTGCGGGCCGTGCGCGGGCGGCGCCGCTTACAGCCCGGCGTTGACGGATTTCATCATCCAGACGCGGCAAGCGCAGATGTTCATCACCGGACCACAGGTGATCAAGCAGGTCACCGGAGAGAACGTGACTGCGGAGCAGCTGGGCGGACCCGAAACACACATGATCTCGTCGGGCGTCACGCACTTCATCGCCGAGGACGATCGCCATGCCGTGTTGCTGTGCCAGAAGCTGCTGAGTTTTCTTCCGCCGAACAACCTGGAGGATCCACCGCGGCTGTCAGGCGACAGCAACGTGGATCCCGATCCGTCCCTGCGAGATGTCGTCCCGGTCGAGACCAAGCAGGCCTATGACGTGCGGGGGGTCATCACGCGCGTCGTCGACGCCGGCGACTTCTTCGAAGTGCAGTCGGGCTACGCCTCCAACATCGTCGTGGGGTTTTCGCGGATCACCGGGCGCTCCGTGGGCATCGTGGCGAACCAGCCACTGTCGCAAGCCGGCGTCCTGGATATCAACGCGTCGAACAAGGCGTCGCGCTTCATCCGCTTCTGCAACGCGTTTAACATTCCGCTTGTGACCTTCGTGGACGTTCCCGGCTTCCTGCCAGGCGTGGAACAGGAGTACGGGGGGATCATCCGTCACGGCGCGAAGATGCTGTTTGCGTATTCGGCGGCAACGGTCCCGAAGCTCACGGTGATCCTGCGCAAGAGCTACGGCGGGGCGTACCTGGCAATGTGCGGCAAGGATTTGGGTGCCGATCGAGTGCTGGCGTGGCCGACGGCGGAAGTGGCGGTCATGGGCGCCGAAGGCGCGGCCGAGATCGTGTTCCGTCGAGAGATCGACGCGGCCGAAGACAAGGCGGCCAAGCGTCGCGAGATGATTGCGAGCTATCGCGACGCGTTTTCCAACCCGTATGTCGCCGCTGGGCGGCGGCTCGTAGACGATGTCATCGATCCTGCGGATACGCGAGCGCAGCTTGCGCAGACGCTCGAGTATCTGCAGACCAAGCGCGAATTGCGGCCTGCCAAGAAGCACGGGCTCATGCCGCTGTAGGCGATCCATGCATGCGGATTGACGGTTGACGAATGACGAATGGCCCTTCGGATACGAACACGATCACGAGCACTACGCAGATGAGCGATCGCGAGTCGGTATTGACTGTGCTCAACGAGATCCGTGCTGCGCTCGCCGAGCTGTCGGCGCGGGTGCGTGCGCTCGAAAGCGCAGCTCCCGCGGCGGGTGCACGTCCGGCTCCGGCTCCGCCGGCTCCTCTGGCTGCGGCGCCGCCGGCAGCGGCTGACGCGATGAACGACGACACGCTCGCCGTGATCGCGGCGGCGGTGGCGGCTTTCCTCGGGAAACGGGCGCACGTCCGGCAGGTGCGCTTGATCAGTTCCTCAGCCTGGGCACAGCAAGGCCGCGTATCGGTGCAGGCGTCGCATCGGCTGGAACGCTGATGGTTCGCGAAAGGACCGCGTGAAGCTCAAGATTACCCTCGGCGACAAGACGTACGAAGTGGACGTCGAGGTGGCAGACGAAGTGGCACCCCGCCCGACGTCGTCGTTCATCGTCGAACCCGCCGCAGTACGGCTGCCGGCAACCCCACTGCAACCTGCGTCAGCGGCGCTGGCGGGTCCGGCGAAGAGTGAAGAGAAGGTGTGCCGCAGCCCGGTGACTGGCACTGTAGTGCGCCTCGCCGCCCAGCCGGGGCAGTCGATACAGCACGGTGACGTCCTGCTGGTGCTCGAGGCGATGAAAATGGAAACCAACATCACCGCGCCGGTGGCCGGGAAGATCGCTGCAATCCCAGTGAATCCCGGCGATAGTGTCAAAGCGGGGCAAGTGGTGGTGGAGCTGGAGTGATGACCGAATCGAGCGGAGTGCCGGGATTCGTGTGCGTCGATCACGTCGCCGTATCGGTGCGGCCCGGTGAACTGGATGCGCACGTCGCAGCCTATCGGCTGCTCGGGTTTACCGAGATCCACCGCGAGGACGTGCTCGGCACCGATCAGGTTCGCGAGGTGCTGCTGAGAATTGGCGACGGACCCAACCTGCTGCAATTGATAGAACCCTTGTCGGCCGATTCACCGGTGGCGAAGCAGATCGAGAAGAATGGCGGCCGTGGAGGCCTCGCGCATGTCGCATTGCGTGTGTCCGATATTCAGCGTGCGTTCGACGTGATGAAGGCGAGCGGTTTCAAGATCATCGACGCCGCGCCGCGCAGTGGGTCGCGCGGCACGACGGTCTTTTTCGTTCATCCGAAATCGAGCGACTCGGCTGCCTTCGGCTACATCCTGGAGGTCGTGCAGGAAGGTCAGCATGCCTGATTGCCCGACCGACCTCGGTCCGTTGAATCTGCAGGATGTCTTCCCGCCGGTATCTGATGCCGAGTGGGAATCGGTCATCCGCGCCGACCTGAAGGGTGCCGACTACGACAAGCGGCTGCTGTGGCACACCGACGAGGGTGTCACGCTGCGTCCGTTCTATCGCGCCGGGGACCTCGCCGGCCTGGCCACACAGATTGAGAGCGACGCGGGTGCGTTCCCGTTCACGCGCGGTACCGGCCGCTCGCCATCGTTCGACAGCACGTTGCCCGTTGACGAGCGGAATGCAGTACGAGCTGACCTCATGCACGACGCCGGTGCGACCACCGTGCAGGAACTCGGCTTCGGACTTGCCGAGGGCGTCGAGCGGATGGCGGCGTTGACCGATCGCGGCACGCCGGCCGGAGACGCTGCGTCATCTATCACGTTTGTCTTCGCTGCCGGGTCCGCATTTTTTCTGGAGATCGCGAAGCTCCGCGCCGCCCGCCTGGCGTGGAGCCAGGTGGCCGCAGCATTTGGCGTGCAGGATCCCGCGACAGCCAGGATGCGACAGGTGGTGCGAACCGGTCGGGCGAACAAGAGCACGTACGACCCGTACACGAACCTGTTGCGGGCCACGACCGAAGCGCTGTCGGCGTGTATCGGCGGATGTGACGCGCTCACCGTCGAGGCGTTTGGGTTCGATTCGCATCTCGCCGCGAACGTCGGACGCATCCTTGTCGAGGAAAGCCATGTGAACGCCGTCGCGGATCCAGCTGGTGGGTCGTACTACGT
>JBKPMA010000229.1:0-3877 GCA_046731935.1 Acidobacteriota bacterium | reverse complement strand
GACGTACGACGTGCAGTCGCCCTCCCTGTCCGAGGGACGCATCGCGTTCCAGGTGGGTGCCGACCTGCACGTGTACGACATCGCCGCCGATCGCGACACGACCGTCGCCATCACACTCGTCTCTGACTTCGATCAGGTGCGCGAGCGATGGGTGAAGGACCCGACCGAGTGGGTGACCGCGGCGCACCTGTCGCCGACCGGCGATCGGGTTGCGCTCACGGCGCGCGGGCAGGTGTTCGTGCTTCCGGCCGATCAGGGCCGGATCGTCGAAGCCACACGCAACAAGAGCATCCGCTACCGCGAGGCCCGGTGGTTTGCGGACGGAAAGTCGCTTCTCACACTGTCGGACGAGAGCGGCGAGGTCGAGTTCTGGAAGGTCCCGGCCAACGGTATCGGCGCCTCCACGCGCCTGACGACAGACGCGACGGTTCTCCGCTGGGACGGGATTCCCTCCCCTGACAGCACGCACATCGCTCACTTCGACAAGGATCAGCAGCTCTGGGTGTATGACATCGAGCACAAGCGGAACGTCAAGATCGCGACCTGCGCGGACGGCGATTTTGGCGACGTCCGCTGGTCGCCTGACAGCAAGTGGCTCGCCTACACCGCCCCGGAATCGAATCAGCTGAGTCGTCTGTGGCTCTACGGCGTGGACTCGAACACGGCAACGCCGGTGACGACCGATCGGTACGACAGCTACAGTCCGGCGTGGAGCCCTGACGGAGTCTGGCTCTATTTCCTGTCGGATCGTCACTTCGAGTCCGTCGTGCCGAGCCCCTGGGGATCGCGGCAGCCAGAGCCCTTCTTCGACAAGCTCACCGAGATCTACCAGGTCTCGTTGAAACCTGGCCAGCGATCGCCGTTCCGTCCGGACGACGAGTTGTATGTCGCGCCGAAATCCGACGACAAGGACAAGTCGGATAAGAGCAAGGACAAGGACGCCGACACGTCATCGGCTCCAGCGAAGACCGAGGTCTCATCCACGAAGAAGCCGGCGAAGGGAGGCCCGCCCGTGCAATCGGTGAAGCCGCCGGCTCCCGCGCCGGTGGATCTCACGGGCATTACGACCCGCCTGATGAAGACCCCCGTCGCGCCTGGCAATTACACGAGCCTCGCGACCGATGGCAAGCGCCTGTACTTCCTCTCGTACGACGCATCGACGAAGCCCACGTTCACACTCAAGACGTTTCCGATCACCAACAAGAAACCGGAGCTCGAAACCTTCCAGAACGACGTGCGGAGCTACGAGCTGTCGCTCGACAACAAGAAGCTGATGGTGCGTACGGCAAAAGAGCTCTACGTCGTGGACGCCGGCGCCAAGGCGCCGACCGAGATCGCGAAGTCGGCCGTTCCGTTGAAGGAGTGGTCGTTCAGCTTCGATCCACGCGACGAATGGCGGCAGATGTTCGTCGAATCGTGGCGGCTGGAGCGGGACTATTTCTATGACCGTGACATGCACGGGCTCGACTGGCCGTCGATTCGCGCCAAGTACGCGCCGCTCGCCGATCGCGTCACCGACCGCAGCGAACTGGCGGATGTCGTCGCCCAGATGGTGTCGGAGCTCTCGGCGCTGCACATCTTCGTCAGTCCTGGCGATGTCCGCCGAGGGGCGGACGAAGCGCATCCCGCATCGCTCGGTGCACGTTTCGAGCGAGACGAAGCGAACGCCGGCCTCAAGGTGGCTCACATCTACCGCGCCGATTCCGATCTGCCCGACGACCTCGCGCCGCTCGCCCGTCCAGGTGTGGACGTCAAAGAAGGCGACGTCATCACCGCCGTGAACGGCGTGCCGACGCTCTCAGTCGGTGACATCGGCCAATTGCTGCGCAACCGTGCGGACAAGCAGGTCCTGCTCGACGTGAAGCCCGGCGCGGCTGGCAGCGCGCGCCAGGTCGTCGTAGAACCCATCTCGATCGACGATGAAGACGACCTTCGTTACGACGAGTGGGAGCTGACACGCCGCGAGGCGGTCGAGAAATCGAGCGAGGGCCGGATCGGCTACGTCCATCTCCGCGCGATGGGCAGCCGGAACATCTCCGAGTGGGAGCGTGAGTACTATCCGGTCTTCACCCGCGACGGCCTCATCATCGACGTCCGCCACAATCGCGGCGGCAACATCGACAGCTGGATTCTCGAGAAGCTGCTGCGGAAGGCGTGGTTCTACTGGCAGCCACGCCTCGGCCATCCCGTGTGGAACATGCAGTACGCGTTTCGCGGCCACATGGTCGTGCTCTGCGACGAGTTCACGGCGTCTGACGGCGAGGCGTTCGCCGAAGGATTCCGCCGCTTGGGCCTCGGCTCGGTGATCGGCACGCGCACCTGGGGCGGAGAAATCTGGCTGTCCGCGAGCAATCGGCTCGTCGACAACGGAATCGCCACGGCCGCCGAGACCGGCGTCTACGGTCCTGAAGGTCAGTGGCTCATCGAAGGCCACGGCGTCGATCCCGACATCGTGGTGGACAATCTTCCGCACGAGTCGTTCCTGGGGAAAGATGCTCAACTCGAGCGGGCGATTGCGTACCTGCAGGAGCAGATCAAGAAGTCGCCGATCCCCGTGCCGCCCGCACCGAAGTATCCGAACAAGGCGTTCAGGCCAACGGAACACTGAGCCGCGAGGGTGTGACCCTTTTTTGACCCGCTACGTAGCAAATTCCGTCTTGCACGGCTGACGCCGGCGCGGTTCTGCCCAGATTGGCGGGGGCGAAGACTGGAACGCGCCGTGCAGGACCGTCGCCGTGCGTCGTAGCCATTCCCTACGCTCCGTTGCGGTGCTCGTTGCCCTTGTCGGCGCCAGTGCCCTTCTCCACGCGTCACTGACTGAGTCCCTCGTTGGGCGCCAGGTCTTCCCGGCGACGAACTGGTGGAATCAGGACATCTCGACGGCTCCTGTCGACTCGAATTCGGCGGCGTACATCAACTACGTCAGCGGGCGCACAGGCGGAACGACGCCCGTCCGTCGTCTGCACCCCGACTTCGGACCACCGCCGTACGGCTTCCCGTACGTAGTCGTGGGTGGAACACAGGCGCGGGTACCTGTCACGTTCGTCGAGTACGGCGGCGAAAGTGACTCCGGCATTGGCGGCGTCACCGGGTATCCGATCCCGCCCGAAGCTAAGACGACAGCGAACTACATCGAGGGTGGCGACATCGGCGGGGGCACCGATGGCGATCACCACATGCTGATCGTCGATCGGGATCGCTGGCTGCTCTTCGAGACGTATCACACGCACTGGACCGGTGCGCGCTGGGAAGCCGGGTCGGGCGCGATCTTCGATCTGTCAGCCAACGATCGGCGTCCGGATGGATGGACGTCGGCAGACGCCGCGGGGCTCGCGATCTTTCCCGGGTTGATCCGTTACGACGAGGCGACCGGGACCGACGACATCCGGCACGCATTCCGGTTCACGGTTCGTGCGTCGAACGGATCCGTCTGGCCGGCATCGCATGATGCTGGATCGTCGAACGGCGCGCTGCCGATGGGCGCACGACTCCGTCTCAAGTCCACGAAGTCGCTGACGTCATACCCGGCATACATCGCGCGGATCTTCAAAGCAATGCAGCACTACGGTCTGATCGTGGCCGACAACGGCTCCGACATGTACATTTCGGGCACGATGGACGCGCGCTGGAACAACGACGAGCTGAATCCCGCGTTTTCGAGTCTGACAGCGGACGACTTCGAGGTGATCCAGCTCGGATGGCGCGGCCAGAGCGGACCGGCGCCCCCGACGAACCTGCACATCGTCCCGCCCTCAAACTGAGATTCACATCCGGCCGGGGCATTGGGAGAACGGGATGACAAGCCCCGGCCCCACAACAGGCATTCGTCATCCGTCAATCTGCATTCGTCATTGCTTAGCGAAGGCTCGTACTGCGG
>JBKPMA010000228.1:0-3554 GCA_046731935.1 Acidobacteriota bacterium | reverse complement strand
GCCACGATCTTCACGAATCCTTCGGTCTCGCCGGCCATTTTGGCGCGGCCGAGCACGCCGAACGGGAACGTGCCCACCCGGACGTCGTAGCCGCGTTCCCGGGCGACGCGCTCGGTCAGGCCGACGCTGCCGATTTCGGGCTCGCAATACGTACAGGCCGGAACGTGATCGTAGTTGATGGGCCGGACCTCGCGTCCTGCCATGCGCTCGACCGCGATGATGCCTTCCATCGATGACACGTGCGCGAGCTGCGGATGCGGCCGATCGGCCAATGCGATGACGTCGCCCACGGCCGACACGTTCGGCACATTCGTGCGATAGAGGTCGTCGACGTTGATGTAGCCGCGGGTCATCGCGATTCCGAGATCCTCAGCCCCGAGTCCCGTCGTGACCGGTCCTCGTCCCGTGGCCACGAGCAGGTAATCCGCCTTCAGCTGCTCGCTCTTGCCGTCCGGCAGTGTGAAGGCCACTTCCACGCCGTCGGCTGTAGCCTGCGCTGAGGTCACCTTCGTGTTGGTATGCACCGCGATCCCGCGCTTCCGGTACGACTTCTCGAGCTCGGCGGAGACGGCTTCGTCTTCGACCGGCACGAGCCGCGGCAACAGTTCGATGATTGTCACCTTGCTGCCGAAGGTGTTGAAGATCGACGCGAACTCGACACCGACGGCGCCGCTGCCGAGAATCACGATCGAGCGCGGGACTTCCTTGAGATGAATGGCCTGGTCGCTCGTGATGATGCGCGCATTGTCGAGGGCGACGCCCGGCACGCTTCGAGCAACCGATCCCGTCGCAACGAGGACCTCTTTTGCCTGCAGCTCGCGCGCGTCGCCGTCCGTGATCGTCACCCGCCCGTTGCCGAGCAGACGAGCGGTGCCCTTGATCCAGCTGATGCCGTTCTTCTTGAAGAGATACTCGACACCTTTCGTCAGTCCCGTCACGACCTTGTCTTTGCGAGCGTGGACCCGCGCCATATCGATGCCGGGGGCGGCCTCGCCGAGCGTGATTCCCCAGTCCTTCGCGTTCTTCGCGACCTTGAAGGCATGGGCGTGCTCGAGCAGCGCCTTCGTCGGGATACAGCCCCAGATGAGGCACGTGCCGCCGAGTGCCTTCTGCTTCTCGACAACAGCCGTCTTGAGCCCGAGCTGCGCGGCACGGATGGCGGCCACATAGCCGCCCGTACCGGCACCGATCACGACGAGGTCGAACGCGTCTGCCACGAGATCACTCCACGAGCCGGTCGCTACCGGCGCGACTGCCGGTCTCTGGCGGGATGACGGACGATAAATGGGATCGAGAACAATCGGGCTGCACGGCCGAGGTCATTCAGCCGCCTCGCCGCCGCCCGATCGTTTGAGCGACGCCAGCGGAATGAAGACCTGCGCAGGCGGAGCCGTGGCCGCCGGTTCGTCGTCGCGGGGCGCTTCGGGATCCAGCCGACGCACCGTCGAGCGCAACTCACCGTGCTGGTAGCGCAACTCCCAGTACTGCTGCGTGAGCTGCTCGAACCGGCGCGCAAGGCGCCGGGCCTTGAACCAGCTCCCCAGGGCGATGAGCCCGATGACGCCCATCAGCAGCCATTGCCACACCAAGCCACGTTATCCGCCGCTTCCGGGGGTGTCAAGGACGGTCACCGCACCCTCCGGAGCGGTGCGGGCGACCCGTCAGCCACCGGCAGCCCGTCTGCTACACTCCACCGAAGCGTGTCGAACAGGCCCCGAACCATTCTGGTGATCGACGCCGACGAAGCCGCGCGCGAGCGCATGTCCGATGCGCTTCGCCGCGACTATCGCGTGGTCCGGGCCGCAAGCGGTGAAGCCGCCTTGACACTCCTCACGCGCGAGGAAGTAGACGTCGCACTGCTCGGCGTCGCGCTGCCCGGCATTTCCGGCTTCGAGGTCCTGCCGATCCTCCGTGAGAACTACCCGGCCACCGAAGTCATCATGGTCTCGGCGGTCGGCGATCTCGACCACGCCGTTCAAGCAGTCAAGCAAGGCGCCTTTCACTTCATCACCAGACAGATCGATCTGGATCAGGTGCGGTCGCTCGTCAGCCATGCCATCGAGCGGCAGACCCTCAACCGCGAAGTGCTGCGCCTGCGCACCGAGGTCGAAGAGGATGCGTCCGACAAGCACTTCATCGAAGGTCCCAGCAAGGCCACGCATGAAATTCTCGATACCGTCCAGCGCGTCGCCGGATTGAGTGCCACGGTGCTCATTCTGGGTGAGAGCGGCACGGGCAAGGAGCTGCTCGCACGGCGAATCCATCGCCTGTCGGATCGCCCGAATGGTCCGTACGTCGCGGTGAACCTCGCCGCGATTCCGCGCGAGCTTGTCGAGAGCCTGCTGTTCGGCCACGAGAAGGGCTCGTTCACCGGCGCAATCCGTCAGCAGATCGGCAAGTTCGAGCTGGCCGCGGGCGGCACGCTGTTTCTCGACGAGGTTGGCGATCTGCGACCGGAGCTGCAGGCCAAGCTCCTGCGCGCGATCCAGGAGGGTGAGATCGAGCGCGTCGGGAGCTCGCGGCCCATCAAGACCGACTTCCGCCTCATCGCTGCGACCAACGTCGATCTCGAACGCGCGGTCAAGGAAGGCCGTTTCCGCGAGGATCTGTTTTACCGCCTGAATGTCATTCCGATCAAAGTGCCGCCGCTGCGCGAGCGTATGGAGGACATCCCCGTCCTCGCCCGGTTCTTTCTGAAACGCTACAACGGCAGGTTCCACAAACAAATCAGCGACATCTCGGAGTCGACGCTGCGTATGCTCCAGGCCTACTGGTGGCCGGGAAACATTCGCGAGCTCGAAAACCTGATCGAACGCCTCGTCGCGATCTCAGACAAGCCGTGGATCACCGAAGACGATCTGCCCCTCGATTTCGTATTCGCCAAGCTCGATCGGGAACCGAATGAGCAGGCCAGCCTGTGGGATGAAGCCACGCGCGCGTTCGAGCGGAATTTCATCCTGCGCGCGCTGGAGAAGAACGGCTGGAACAAAACGGGGACCGCGCGCTATCTCGGACTGCCCCTCTCGACGTTGAAGTTCAAGATCGATCGTCTGGGAATTCGCGAGCTGCAGAAGACGATTCAGGGGGGGTAGGAGGGTACGGTCTTCGGTCTTTGGTCTTCAGTCTTCGGTCTTCAGTCTTCAGTCTGCGGTCTGCACAATTCCGCACTCCGCATTCCGCACTCCGCAATTACGAACCGCGTTCCAAAAACGCAGAAAGCACGAAGCGCCGGCGTCGAGCCGAGACTTCGTGCTTCCGATGCGCGCCGGCATCGCCGGCCAGTCGATGGCTACTTCCGCGGCAGGACGGAGTCCTTGAGCGGCTTGGCGATTCGAGCCTTGACCACGGTCTTGGCGGGAATCTTGATGGGCTCACCAGTTGCGGGATTGCGGCCGAGCCGCGCCTTGCGCTTCTGCACCACCAGCTTGACCATGTTCGGCAGAGTGAACTCTCCCGAACGCTTTAGCTCTTTTTCGGCGAGCGTCGTCAACTCGTCGAAGAACTCGCGCGCCTGTGTCCGCTTCACTTCGAAGCGCTCGGCGAAGTGCGAGAAG
>JBKPMA010000227.1:0-8571 GCA_046731935.1 Acidobacteriota bacterium | reverse complement strand
GCACGCATGTGTCGGGCCTGATCGGTAGCCTGGGCGCGACCAGCGCGGGAGAATATCGCGGCATCGCACCCGGCGTACGATTCATCGTGCTCAAGGCGCTCGACAACGCGGGAACCGGCTATACGAGCAACGTGATCGCCGCGATCAACTTCGCCGTGGCCAACCGCCAGGCCTTCGGGATTGACGTCCTGAACCTGTCACTCGGACATCCAATCTACGAACCGGCGGCGTCCGACCCGCTGGTGCAGGCGGTCGAGCGCGCGGTCGCCGCCGGCATTGTGGTCGTCGCAGCTGCGGGCAACTACGGCGGCGATCCGGCGACGCATGCCACGAGCTACGGCGGCGTCACGTCACCAGGAAACGCGCCCGATGCGATCACGGTCGGCGCGATCGACACGCTCCAGACGGCCACGCGGACCGACGACGAGGTCGCGTGGTACAGCTCGCGCGGACCGACCTGGTACGACGCCTTCCAGAAACCCGATATCGTCGCGCCCGGCTCGCACCTGCCCTCGGACGTCAGCGACAAGTCGGTGCTCGCCAGACAGTATCCCGGTGGCGTTATCAACACGTCGGGCACCTGCAACCTGATGCGTCTGAGCGGCACGAGCATGTCGACCGGCGTCGTATCGGGCGTGGTCGCGCTGATGCTCGAAGCCAGCCGGACGAAGCATCCCGGCGCGCCGCTCACGCCGAACGCCATCAAGGCGATTCTGCAATACACCGCGTTCGACGTGCCGGGTGCGGATCCGCTGACGGCGGGTGCCGGCAGCCTGAACGGATCGGGCGCCGTGGCCCTCGCCTCCGCGGTCGATCCGAATCAGCCCGTTGGGGCGCCCTGGGTGGCAGAGGTGATCACGCCCTGGACCACGGTGGCCGGCCAAGTCATACCATGGAGCCAGCGGCTGATCTGGGGCGACCGCATCGTCTGGGGCAACCAGATCTACGTCAACGATCCGGCGTTCGCGTCGAATGTGCGGTGGGGCAACTACGGTATCTGGGGTTCCCGCGTCATCTGGGGCAACAGCACGGTGTGGGATTCCTCGAGTCAGAGCATCTGGGGCACCCGCATCGTCTGGGGCAACGCGCTGCTCGGGATGACCGACGGTGCCCGGATCGTGTGGGGCAACAGCGTGCCCTGGGGCACCGTTACGCCAGAGAGCGTCATGTGGGGCAACGTGAGCTCCGTCACCACCGGATCCACATCGCTCTCGTGGGGCAATCTCGAGCGCGCAAACGCCGATATCCGGTAAGGGGCGACAGTCCAGCCTCGATCGCTCGCGCGCCGACCCGAGCTCCATCATGCCTCGCCGCCTGCTGTTGTCGACGCCACCGACGACGGTCGCGCCCGCCGCGCAGCCGACAGCAGTCGTCCGCGGATGGTCAGACGGACTGCCGGAGCTCCGGGGCGAAACGGTGCTGCTGCGCGGACTCCTCGATCCTGACGCCGTCTCGCTGTTCCCACATCTGCATACGCCGGCAGTCCGCGAGTTCGTGGCACCGCCGCCCGCGTCTGTCGACGCGCTCACTTCATTCATCCGGTGGACTCGCGAACAGCATCGCAGCGGGGCCGGTGTCACGTTCGGGATTGTCCCGGGCGATGCCGACGGGGCAATGGGCATCATTCAGCTGTGGCCGGTCGAACCCGATTACTCGGTCGCGGAGTGGGGCTTCGTGCTCGCCGAACGCTATTGGGGTACGGGCGCGTTCGAGCAGAGTGCCCGGCTGGCGCTTGATTTCGCATTCGGAACCCTCGGCGTCGAACGGCTCGAAGCGAGGGCCGTACGCTCGAACGAGCGCGCGCAGCAGGCGCTGCGCCGGCTGGGGGCCACGGCGGAAGGGATCCTTCGTCACGGGTTCAAGCACAGATCGGGCTGGGTCGATCAGGTGATGTGGTCCGTCCTCAGCGACGAATGGCGATCCCGCGATACACCAGAGCGCGCGACCTGCACGAAGGAACGCCGGCCGTGACACCGAGGAGCTCGTACGCTATCCGGCAGTTCGTCGGTGTCGTCGCCGTCGCGGGTCTTGCGGTGGTCGTGCAGGCGATGGCGACGTTCCCACCCACCGGTTCCCGTCTGTACATGGGCGCGCTCGCGGTGCTGACGCTGTTGAGCGGACGACTCACGATCAAGGTGCCCGGACGGGCGGCGTCGGTCTCCGTCTCCGAAGTCTTCGTCTTCGCCGCCATCCTGCTGTTCGGGCCCGCGGTGGCCACGCTGATTGTCGCGCTCGACGGTGCCTGCGCCTCGCTCGCCCAGACGGATCGACGGCTGTACCGAGCGCTGTTCAACGTCGCCGAACCGGCGTTGTCGGTCTGGGCTGCCGGCCACGCGTACGTGCTGATCGCTCTGCACTCGGGCCCGCCGACTCCGGGTGCCGAGTTCCTCGCCACGCTGGCGATGACGATCACCTATTTCGTCTCGAATACCTGCCTGACGGCGGTCGCCGTCAGCATCGAGAGCGGCGCCGCCTTCGATGACGTGTGGCAGGAGAACGCGCTGTACGTGGCAATCAACTATCAGGCGGCCGGGTCGCTCGCAGCGCTGGCGGTCGGGAACGCGGTGACATTCAACCTGCAGGCGCTGGGCCTGGTCGCACCGCTCCTCGTGCTCTCGTACGCGGCCTACCAGTCGGCGTCAACCCGGCTGGTCGACGCCCAGGCACACGTGGGTGAGATCGAGCAGCTGTACACGGCCACCGTCGAAACGCTCGCCATCGCGGTCGACGCGAAGGACCAGGTCACGCACGGCCACATCCGTCGGGTGCAGCGGCACACGCTGGCCCTCGCCCGCGCGGTTGGCCTCGTGGATCCGATCGAGCTGAAAGCACTCGAAGCGGCCTCGCTGCTCCACGACGTCGGCAAGCTGGCCATCCCGGATCACATCCTCAACAAGCCCGGCGCCCTGACCAGCGCAGAATACGCCACGATGAAGACGCACGCGAACATCGGCGCCACGATCCTGGCGACGGTGCACTTCCCATTTCCAGTGGTCCCCATCGTCCGGCATCACCACGAGAACTGGGACGGCAGCGGATATCCAGACGGGATCGCGGGGGAACGCATCCCGCTCGGCGCCCGCATTCTCATGGTGGTCGATTGCTTCGACGCCGTCACGTCGGACCGGCCGTATCGGCGCAAGCTCTCTGATGACGACGGCATTGCCATCCTGCACTCGCGCCGCGGCACCATGTACGACCCGCGGGTCGTCGACACCTTCGTCGCCCTGATTCCCACTCTGCGGCAGGAAGACGCGGCCGCAGAAACGATGCCCGATCTGCCTCTCACCGCCGGCGGGCACCACGATCACACAGGCCGCTACGTCGCCGCCGACCTGCAGTCCTGTAGCGATCGCATCGCCCTGCTGCGCGACGCCGGCGCGCTGCTCGGACGGCGCCTAGATGCGCTGCTGCCGGGCACCGAGGCGTGTCTGTTCGCCATGGATCCGGCGCGCGAGCGACTGCTGCCGGCATTCGCGACGCCGCGACTCGAGGCCTTCGCGGCGTCCGCGCAGTTCTCGTCCGGCGAGGCGCTCTCCGGATGGGTGGCCGCGAACCGGCACGCGATCCTCAACTCGGATCCACGGCTCGATCTCGCCGAACTGGCGGACACCTTCGGCTTCAGCCACTGCGCGAGCACCCCGATCTTCGCGCTCGGCACGCTCGTGGGCGTGTTGACGGTCTATGCCAGCCGCGAGGAGCGGTTCTCGGACGAGGATGGCCGATGCCTGGGATCCATCGCGCAGGAAGTCGCGATGGGGTTCACGACAGACCGCGCGCACTCCCCAGGCCCGGACACTGGCACCCCGGCCAGGCCGCGTTCGCACGCGGCATAGCCCGAGGCTCCATCAAGGACGGAACCGGAGGAGGTCCGTGAAGGGATCTGTGCCCATCAAGACGCTCCTCCTGCTGTCAGTGTAGGGTTAGTCGTTGCCCGGCGGACTGCAGCGCTCGCGTTCGGGCGTCAGCGGCCGCGGGCAGGTCGTGGGATTCAGCGACACAGTGGCGGGCGGTATTCGCGCCGTTCTCTAGCTGTCTACGTCGACGTGCGCCGGACGTTTTCGGCCCGGGGCCCTTTGGGCCCTTCGCCCACCTCGAACTCCACGCTGTCCCCCTCGCGCAGGTCCTCGATCCCCTCTCCGTAGATGGCGCTCTGGTGAAAGAAGTAATCCTTCCCGGCATCATCCTTGATGAACCCGAAACCTTTGTCTACGCGCAACGTACGAATTTGGCCCTTCATCAATCTCCTTTAGGTGCGACCGCGTTGGTTCGCATGCCTGCGACGGCGCGGATTTCGCGCCGCGAATAGCCACTCCTGAAGTTCTTCACGAGTGTCAGGTCCCTCCAAGCTGCTGAGGTCAGCAGCATGCACCAGGCCGTCGCACAAACATGTTCAGAACGACACAGCCAAGTGCGGCCTGGCCTGCCAGTATAACGTGAGCAACGCGGCCCATGCGCCGGTCATCCCTAGGCCACCTTTGTTAGCTGTTGCCGACAGGCCGCAGTCGTGCCGCAGCGATCGCACCGGCACATCCCTATTTTGGGAGGAGAAATGCCACCCGTACTCAATCAAAGCCTCGCCATCCCCTTATGGATGCCGGCGTTATGTGCGATCCCTCTCATCGTGATATCCGGCGCGCCGGTACCGGTGACCGCCCTTCTCGCAATCGCCGTGATTGCCTCAATGTTCAGAGGTCGCTGGCCAGGCAGCCCTCGCCCGTTGATCGGCCGACCCCATGGCTCGACCGGAACCGCCGGTCTCATCGGAGTCACCGTCAGTGCCTCGACGGGAGACATGTGCGGCAGAGCACTCCCGCGCGCGAGCGGTTCGACGGCCCAGGAGCTCACCGCATTGGACCTCGTTCGCATGGACGATGACGGCGGGTGGTCGGCGCCCCAGGAGTCCTCTGCCGACTCGGTGCGGGTTTTCACTCCAACAGATGGATTCCGAAAGGCCGGGATACTGTGAACGCCGCCACAATTGCGGAACGTCAAACGACGAGGCCGGCGTCGTTCCCGGCGCCTGCGGACACGCCCACGTTGCCGGCCTACGGGACGACCGCCGCCCCACGGCGGTATCTGCGCCGGATCGCCGGCGTTGTTGAAGATGGGGTGTTGTTGGTGCTCGCCGTGTTGCTGCTGCCGGTGGTTATCTATCTCGTCGGCACACCACTCGCGCTGTGCATCCAAGCCATCATCGAGATCGTGCGCTTAGTCTCCTAGACGCGCGCCACGAACCGCCGCCGCGCCGCCAACGCCGCGAGCCCGCTGCCGAGCAGGAACACCGACGCGGGCTCAGGAACCGCAGCAGCGTCGGTGGTCAGACTCGCACTGACCTCCGTCGTCTTGTTGGCCGCGTCCGCCCCCCACACGATGAAGTCTACGGTCTCCCCCCGAGCCAGCGAAACCGCCGAGTTCATGTAGGTCGTCACGCCCGCGGACAACACGCCCTGGTCGAGCGGCGTGGAACCGAGAAGCGAAATGTACGCGTGTGGGAACCCATTGCCGACTTGGACCGGCCTGAACGAGGCGAAGACATCGTACACACCAGCAGTCGGCGCTGTGAAGCGGGCCACCGTGGGGCCGAGGAATGGTCCGAACGTCACCGCACCCGCATTGAACGTGATGACGCCGAAACCGGACGTGGTGACGGTCGAGCCCTCGTTCTTGATGATGTTCGGATCGATCACGCTGTTACGCCATGCCCTCAGGTGCTGTCCAGAGGAAGGGTCGACTGTCACGCCAGCGTTGATGTCGAAGTCATCGAACGTGGCGGGCGATCCGGCGCCGACGCTGCCATCGTATCTGCCGTATGTCCAGACGTTGGTGCCGCCATTGGTCGTATCCGACCAATCGGCCGTCAAGTCATACGTGATGGGATTCGCATTCGCCATGTCAGCGCATGCGGTGAACGCAATCAGGCCTGCAACGGTAAGGCTTGTTAGACATCGACCGGTGGGCATGTGCGTTCTCCCCGTTAATCAGGCACGAGCCTCGCCGCGACAGCGCCAACCTCAGCGTTGGCGTTCGTTACTCGCGACACCAACCACAGCCTTCGGTCCGAAGCACAAAATGTGCTAAACGCCGAGAAGGCGTTCCCCGCTGTTTTCCGATGAATCGCTGCGCGACCGATAGCATTGGATAGGTGGCGCTTCACAGGCGTTGTACTTTCGGCCGTCAGCGATTTGGCATTCTGCAACGCTCTCTACTGATGAACGCTGTCGAACCGCGGGGAGGCAGAACATGAAGACCCTTGGGCGCATACTCTGCGCGATCGATCTCGAGAAGGCGGGCGAACGAGCGTTCGACCGTGCGCTGAGTCTCGCAGTGATTGGCGAGGCCAGGCTGTTTCTGCTGCATGCAACCCCTGCGAACGTGCAGTTCGCGTGGCGGTCGCGCGAGCGGCTCGAGTACCTCACCCAGCTTCGGGAACGCGCAGAGGCCGCAGGTGTGAAGGTGCGCGTCGAGGAGCAGCATGGCGATCCCGCCGACGTCATCGTGCTGCACGCACGTTCCAGAAAGGCCGATCTCGTCGTGCTCGGATCGAATCGACGTCGCGGCTGGCGCCGCTTGAGGGAGGGATCGGTAAGCGAACGAGTCTTGCGTCGCGCCGCGTGGCCGGTCCTCATCGTTCCATGGGACGCCCCTCGCGCCGGTGTTCTCGCGAAGAAGCGCGCACACGCCCGCGCCAAGGGTGTCTCTGCTCGGGCTTGACGCCTCGATCCGCGGTTGTCTACACTCCCATAAAGCGCTTATGGGAACCGCCCCTGCACGCCGCGAGGATCGCGAGTTGCTCGCTGGCACGCTCGACATGCTGATCCTGCGGGCCCTCGTCCGCGGTCCACAACACGGCTACTCGATCGTGCGCCTCATCCAGCAGGCCTCCCGGGACGTGCTGAACGTCGAGGAGGGCGCGCTCTATCCGGCGTTGCACCGGCTCGAGGTTCGCGGCGAGGTTCGATCGCAGTGGGGAACGTCCGAGAATAATCGTCGCGCGAAGTACTACCGGCTGACCGTGCTCGGACGCCGATCGCTCGACAGCGAATCGGCGCAGTGGATGCGTTTGGCAACGGCGGTGACACGCGTGCTGCAGGAGATGTGAACTGGCGCCGTCTACGAGATGGCGCCAGGCCCACGCTGTATGTTGAAATCCGCGATCGCCGTCTGGCACCGCCTCCGGTCGATTGTCCTGCGCCGGCGCCTCGACCGCGATCTGGACGAGGAGATCGCGTTTCATCTCGACATGCGCGCCGCAGAGTACCGCAGCGGCGGCGCGACTCCCGACGAAGCGCAGCTGGCTGCCCGGCGCGCCTTCGGCAACGTGACGTCATTGAAAGAGCACACCCGCGACATGTGGACCTTCCCTTCGTTCGAGAGTATCCGGCAGGACGTCCGCTATGCGCTCCGTGTGCTGTGGCGGGCGCCCGCGTTCGCCAGCGTCGCGCTGCTGGCGTTGACGATCGGCATTGCGGGCAACACCGCCATCTTCAGTCTCGTCGACGCCGTCAGGATCCGTGCGCTTCCGTACGCCGAGCCCGAACAGCTCGTGGTGCTCTGGGGAAACGTGATGCGGACGACGCTGGAGCGGCGGGGAGCGTCGTACCCGGACTTTCTCGACTGGCGCGCGCAGGCACACACGCTCGAAGGTCTTGCGGCGCAGGACGAGACGATGATGACGCTCTCTGGCGTCGGTGACGTCAAGCGCATTCACGTCGAGGTCGTGTCTGCCGCGTACTTTCCGCTGCTGCGTGTGAAGGCCGCTGCCGGCCGCACGTTCACGGCCGACGAGGACGCTGTACCGCAGGCGAGTCCTGTTGCCGTCCTCTCGGATGGCTTCTGGCGGCGCGAGTTCGGCGGCGACCCGCACGTTGTCGGACGAACGATCGCGCTCGACGCCCAGTCGTTCACGATCACAGGCGTGATGCCGGCGGGCTTCCGGGGGCTCAGCGATCGCGCCGATCTCTGGATTCCGTTCGTGATGAGCGATTCGGCTGACGTCTTGAACGAGCGCGGTAATCGCGGCTTCCAGGTGCTGGCGCGGCTGCGGCCGGGAGTCACGATTGGCGCCGCACAGGCCGAGCTCGACACGATTTGCCGGCGCCTTGAGCTGGCGTACCCGGACACGAACGAGAAACGAGGCGCCGAGGTGAGCCCGCTCGACGTCGAGCTGCTGGGCAACTTCCGGCCGGCGCTGCGGCTGCTGATGGTCGCCGTCGCATTCGTGCTGCTCATCGCCTGTGCCAATGTCGCGAACCTTCTGCTCGCCCGGTCGGAGACGCGGCAGCGGGAGATTGCCGTTCGCACCGCGATTGGCGCCGGTTGGTCGCGTCTTCTTCGGCAGATGGTCACGGAGAGCGCGGTGCTGACGGCGATTGCCGCCGTCGCCGGGTTGGCACTGGCCGAGGTCTCGCTGAAGGTGCTCTTCCGGATTGCGCCGATCAGCTTTCCCAGCTTCGTGCAGCCGCATGTAAACATGCGTGTCGCCGGCTTCGCCGTCTTGGTCTGCATAGCGTGCGCGGTGGTGCTTGGCATGGCTCCGGCGCTGCACGGACGGATCAGCCGTCTCGCCGA
>JBKPMA010000226.1:0-4303 GCA_046731935.1 Acidobacteriota bacterium | reverse complement strand
GCTCGTTCGAGGACGCTCAGCGCACCGGGTTGTCGGTGGACGCGTGCGTCGCGCGGCTGAAGCGCGCGCATTATGCGTTCCGCCGGCTGCACGGGATCTTCAACGCGCGGATTACTGCCGAACCGCTGTACGAGCTGAAGTCGGCGTTCAGCTATCACGCGTATCTCTGCGCCGAGCACGTCTCGGCGCTGCGCACGCGCGTCGGCGAAATGCGGGAGCCGCCACTCGGCCTCGAAGAGGTGCCCCATCCGGCGCTCGAGCAGTTTTTCGACGAGGTTCTCGCGGCTCCCACGACGGCTGCGCTCGTCGAAAGCCTCTACGGGCGTGCCGTGCCCGCACTCGCAGACGCGCTCGAACGTCACATCCAGACGACCAATCTCCTTGCCGACGCACCAACGGTCCGGCTCTGCCGGTTTGCGCTGCTCGAGCTCGATGACATGACACGCTTCGGTCGTGACGCGCGCGCGGCACTCGTGTCGCAGGATGACCTCGTGGTCCACGCCGAGTGGCTCGATGTCCTCGACGCGACACTCGCTGCAGCGGGAGGCCTCGACGGCGCGGGACCGTCCACCCCAGAGGTGCCCGCCCGGATGGCCTCGGCGACGCCCTACGTCTACGACAAAGTGCCGCGCCGAGACGAGCGCTTTCCCGACCCGTTCAACATGTCGGTGAATGCCGAGGCCTTCATCTGGGACGCGACGTATCCCCCCGCACCGAAGCTCGTGATGCTGTTCTACAAGCGGCTGCGCGAGATCGACGTTCCGGAGATGATGGCCAGCATCATCGCGGAGACGCCCGGCAAACCGTGGGGCTACTATCACGACATGTCGCGCCAGCTCTGGGACGAGGCGCGCCACGCGATGATGGGAGAGGTGGGCTTCGCGGCAATCGGTCTCGACTGGCCGTCACTCGTGCGGATCAACTTCACCTGGTCGCGCGGACTCAATACGCAATTGACCGCCATCGAGCGGCACGCGGTCCTCTACTTCATTGAACAGGGACTGATGCCGAAGACCGGCAAGCGTTACGAATGGGAGGTCGCCGGGCAGACCGGCCTTCCACTTGCGCAGACGTTCCAGGATTACGACTGGGCCGACGAGGTGCTGCATGCGCGGATCGGCCGCCAGTGGTATGTCACGGCGATGCCGACGCACGTCGAGGCACTGCGGTACGGCGACCAGTGCTGGTCCAAGGTGCTCGTCGGCTGGGATGCCTGGCGTCGCGACGGCCTGACCGAACACGCGAACTGGTGGCCAGGCGCGTACAGGGCTTTCTGCGCACGACGAGGCGAAACGCCCGATCCGGCCGTCGAGGCGTTTGCGGTCAGCTACAAAGACAGTCGCGCTGACCTGAAGGCTGTAGCGGAGTAAACCGATGTCAATTTCGCTGCTTCGGCATGCACTGGCAACGCTCGCGTACAGAGGTGGCAAAGCCGTTCGCGGAGCTCCGCCGGAGTTTGCGAGTTACCGGGCGTCCGAGACCAGCCGCACGCCGCTCGAGATCCTCGCCCACGTCAACGACCTCCTCGACTGGATGGATGGTTTTCTCACCGGCGTTCACAAGTGGCAGACCTCGACACCTGCCGCCTGGAGCGAGGAAGTCGCGCGCTTTCATAGCGCGCTGGCGCGCGTCGACGGGCGGCTCACCACTCCTCTTCCTCCAGACACTTCACTCGAGCGGCTCTTCCAGGGCCCCGTGGCTGATGCGCTGACGCACGTCGGTCAGCTTACCTTGCTTCGACGAATGGCCGGCACTCCGGTCCGTGGTGAGAACTATTACCTCGCCGAGATCGAGGCCGGACGCGTGAGCGCGGACCAGCCGCAGGCCCGCCGCGAGTTCGACTAAAGGCGAGCGCCGCAGTGACGACCGCAGATTGACGAATGACGATTCGCCTCCCGCATTCGCCGATGCTTCCCGTCCGCCCTGCGCTATGCTGTCGAGTCCCGGTCCTGGGCTGCCCACTGCCCAGCCGATGCGGCGGTGTTCCGTCGCGAGCGACCGGACAGGAGTTGCTGAAGCATGCCAGCCTTTCATGACATTACCGCTGCCGTCATCGGCGCGGGCTTCATTGGTCCCGTGCACGTCGAGGGCCTCCGCCGCGCGGGTGTACGCGTCAAAGGCATCGCCGGGATCTCGGCCGATGAGGCGACGCGCGCTGCCGCCACACTCGGCCTGCCCCACGCGTATCCGAGCGTGGACGCGCTGCTCGCGGATCCCGAGGTGAAGAGCGTGCACGTCGCCTCGCCAAATCGGCTGCATCACGACCACGTGCTCGCCGTCCTCAAAGCCGGCAAGCACGTCGTCTGCGAAAAGCCTTTGGCGATGACCTCCGCACAGACGAGCGCGCTCGTCGCCGAGGCCAAGGCACGGCCCGCGCAGATTGCCGCGGTCAACTACAACCTCCGGTTCTATCCGCTCTCGATCCAGGCGCGTGCGCTCGTCAAGAGCGGCAGCGTCGGCCCCGTGCTGCACGTCCATGGCAGCTACGTCCAGGATTGGCTGCTGTACCCGACTGACTTCAACTGGCGCGTCCTGCGATCGGAGGGCGGCGAACTGCGCGCCGTGGGCGACATCGGGACGCACTGGCTCGATCTCGTGACGTTCATCACGGGTCAGCGCATCGAAGCCGTCATGGCCGATCTCAAGACCGTGCACGCGACCCGGCTCAAACCGCCGAGCGGCTCGATCGAGACCTTCGCGGGCAAGCAAGGCGCGCAGCCCGTCGAACGCGAGCCCGTCGCCATCGATACGGAAGACTACGGGGCGGTTCTACTGCAGTTTGCGGGCGGCGCACGCGGCGTGCTGACGGTGTCGCAGGTGACCGCTGGACGGAAGAACTGCCTCCGCTACGAGGTGGCGTGCGGATCGAAAGCCCTCGCCTGGAACAGCGAGTCGCCGAACGCGCTCTGGATTGGCGAACGCGGCGAAGCCAACCGCGAACTGCTGCGCGACCCGTCCCTGCTCGACGGCGAGGCGGCACGCTTCGCCAGCTATCCCGGCGGCCACAACGAAGGATTCCCCGACACCTTCAAGCAGCTCTATCGCGCGGTGTATACGGACGTGCTGAACGGTGCCCGATCCAGCACGCCGCTGTACGCAACGTTCGAGGATGGCCATCACGAGGTGCTCCTGTGCGAGGCCATCGCCCGCAGTCACAAGGAGCAGCGCTGGGTGAAGGTTGGCGCGTAATGGCCATCACGCTCGGGTTCGTCTCCGCAATCCTGCCCGATCTCGATCTCGACGGCGTCTTGAGCTTTGCCGGAGAGCGCGGCTTCGGCGCCGTCGAGGTGATGTGCTGGCCGGTCGGTAAAGCGGAGCGCCGATACGCCGGTGTCACCCATCTCGACGTCTCGTCGTTCGATGACGCCAAAGCGGCGGCGGTGAAGGCCCAGGCCGCGCGGCACGGCGTCACGGTGTCGTCGCTGGGCTACTACCCCAATCCGCTCGTCGCCGACGAGAAAGAAGCGGCCGTCTATATCGATCACATCAAGAAGGTGATCACGGCATCCGCGAAACTAGGGCTCGGCGTGATGACGACCTTCATCGGCCGCGATCACACGCGCAACATCGAAGACAACTGGGCTCTCGTCGAGGAACGCTGGCCGTCGATCATCACGCACGCGGAACAGGCAGGCGTCCGAATCGGCATCGAGAACTGCCCGATGCTCTTCTCGAACGACGAGTGGCCGGGCGGCAAGAACCTCGCGATCTCGCCGAAGCTGTGGCGCCGGCTGTTCGATCGGTTCGGCACGGCGCTGGGTCTCAACTACGATCCGTCGCACCTGGTCTGGCAGTTCATGGATCCTGTGCGGCCGATCTACGACTTCCCCGATCGTCTATATCACGTGCACGCAAAGGACGTGCGCATCCTGAAGCACAAGCTGCAGGAATGCGGGATTCTCGATTTCGGCTGGAACGTTCCCAAGCTCCCGGGCCTGGGCGATGTGGACTGGCAGGCGTTCTTCGCCGCATTGACTGAGGTCCGCTACGCGGGTCCGGTGTGCATTGAAGTCGAGGATCGAGCCTATGAAGGATCGCTCGACGATCGGAAACGAGCACTGCTTCAATCGAAACGCTACTTGGACAACTTTGTTTAGGAGTCGGTTCGCATTGAATCCAGTCTGAACCTTTTGAACCCTTTGAACCCTTGAACCTCGTGAACCGAAGTCCTATGAGCTTTTCCTATCAAGACGTCGCAAAGATGATCGACCACTCGCTGTTGAATCCGACGCTCACGGTGGCGGATCTCGAGGCGGGGTGCCGTATCGCGCGCGACTACGACGTGGCGAGTGCGTGCATCATG
>JBKPMA010000225.1:0-12095 GCA_046731935.1 Acidobacteriota bacterium | reverse complement strand
ACCGACAACTACCCAGAGCACTAGTCGTCGGCAGCGTCAGATGTGTATAAGAGACAGGATTCAACGTATCGAAGGACTTGTTGATGAAAACGCCCTTCGCGTAGAGCATCGTGCCCATCGCGCCGTCACAGACGAGCACGCGCCGCTTCACCGCATCGAGGAAGCCTTCCATCACGACACCTGATCGACTTTCTGCCACTCAAAGGTGTCGCGATCCACGAGCAGATAGGACCTGGAAATGCGATCCACGCAGATGGAGGGCACGCCCTCGGCCGTGATGGCCGCGAAGCGATGATGATGTCCGCAGAGGTGGAGTCGCGGGCGAAGTCCGGCGAGCACTTCGTTGATGGGACGCTTCCCGACGAACAGGCGCCGGCTGCCCGGCGGTGCGCCCTCGGGCTCTACCAGCAAGGGACGGGCAGCTTCGTGCGTCAGCAGCACATCGGCGTGGCCGAGGCGCAGGCAGGCCTGGACTTCCTCCCGCACGAAGTGCCGGCGGCGATCGTCCTTCGGCAGTTCACCGGGCTTTGCGCGGCGGCCACTCCCACGTGGCAGCGATGCGGCCGGCGTGTCGTACACGCTCGGCGCGTAGGTGCCCCCGAGACCGGCGACCACCAGATCACCGATGCGTGTGGCCGTCCCATTCGGGATGTAGTGGAGGTTCGGCGTGTGCAGCGTGCCGTTCACGTATGACTCGATCGCGTCGAAGTTGTCGTTGTTGCCTTTGATCCAGTAGAGCGGCGCGATTGGTTCGGGGTACGCGCCAGCCCGGCTGGCCAGATCACCGACACACAACCAGAACGGCACGTTAGTGTGACGTGCCATGGCGGCGTGCATCGCCTCGAAATTGCCGTGGATGTCGGCAACGACCCCGAAGATCACGACGGACTCCCGGCCGGCGGAGGACGGTCCGGACGCGTCCGGATCGCCCAGTCGCTACTTCCGAGCGGCGGGCGCGGCCGCCGTGGTCACAGCGGCAGGCACGAGCAGGTCCTGCTTGTCCCAGATGAAGTCGTCTTTGCTGTAGACCGCGAGCTCGTAGTCCTTGCCCATGAAGATGGCGGAAACCGGACAGGCCTCCTCGCAGTAGCCGCAGAAGATGCACCGCGTCTTGTGAATCTGGTACACCTTCGCGTACCGCGGCCCCGCTTGGACGCTGCCATCGTTCTCGGCCGCCTCGAGGTAGATGGCGTCCGCCGGACACGCCACGGCGCAGAGTCCGCACGCCACGCACTTCTCCAGGCCGTTCTCGTCCCGCATCAGCACCTGCTTGCCCCGGTACTTCGGGAACATCGGCACTTTCTGGTCGGGGTAGCTGACAGTGATCGGCTTGCGGAAGATGTGCTTGAACGTGGTGGCAAAGCCGATGGCGAACTCGCGCAACATGTGGTCGATCATACCATTTCCGGCTCTGGAGACCCCTCGCGGAACGGGCCTCCCGCCGGGTGTATAGTCGAATCGTCCGCCCGTGCAGCCACGATTTCTGACCGCCGACCAGATCCTGCTCACCACCCTCGTCTTCAAGCTGGCCGTCATGGCCCTGCTGGCGACGATGCTGGTGCGGTACAGACGGTTCCGGCACATCCTGATCTTCGAGCGCCGCGGGCTGCGGGATCGACTGATCTTCGCGTTTGCCCTGGCGGTGCCGCTCGTCGGCGGCGTCGCCTCACGAATCCTGCTCCGCTACGATGCGGCGGATCTCACGCTCGAGGGACCGTTCCTCGTCGGTCTGATCGGCGGACCCTACGCCGGCGCAATTGTCGGGGCGGCGGTCGCCGGGCCCGCACTCATCGCCGGCGAGTTCATCGCCCTGCCGTTTGCCGTCGGCTGCGGCTTCGCCGGCGGCGGACTCCGCGAGTTGTGTCCGAAGGAAGCGATCTGGCATTTCTCGCCGTTCGTGTTCTCCTCACTGCCGCGGCGGCTCTGGCGGCTCGTACGGAACGCGGAGGTCGATTGGCAGGTCATCCTGCTGCTCGCACCGGTCGCGCTCGCGCTGCTGCGTCAGGCACTCGGCCACCGCTTCGGCGTTCAGCGCCTCTTCTATCTCGAGGCGCCGACGGTCTTGTACCTCGTCGTCGTGGTCCTTTTCACCGTTTTGTGCGTCGCAACGCCGATCAAAATCTGGAACAACGCCCGCATCGAACACCGCCTGCAGGAGCAGGAGAAGCTTCTGATGGAAGCGCGCGTGTCGGTGCTCGCGAACCAGATCAACCCGCATTTCCTGTTCAACACGCTGACGTCCATCTCGTCGCTCATCCGCTCGCAGCCAGAGACCGCGCGGATGGTCGTGAGCCGCCTCTCCGGCCTGCTGCGCCGCCACATGCGCAGCCAGGATCACTTCGTCCGCCTCAGCGAAGAGCTCACGTCGATCGACGAATACCTCGACATCGAGTTGATTCGTTTCGGTCCGCAGCTTCATGTCGAAAAGAGCGTGGATCCGGCCAGCATGGACACGATCGTCCCGAGCATGATCCTGCAGCCGCTCGTCGAGAACTCCATCAAGCACGGCCTCTCTCCGAAGGTTGGCGGAGGCCGCATTCTGCTGCGCACCGAACGGCGCCCGGGCGGAGTCTTCATCGAGGTGCACGACGACGGGTTGGGAATGTCCGCCGATCGGTTGGACGAAGCGTTGACGGGCGGAATCGGCCTCAGCAACGTGAACGAACGATTACGCGTGATCTACGGCGAGCATTGTCAGCTGCGCTTGAAGAGCACCCCCGACCAGGGCACGTCGGTCAGCATGGAGTTGCCCGACATGGCCAATGAGGTGCGGGCCAGTGCCTGATCGCGATCTGCGAGCGCTCGTCGTGGACGATGAGCAGCTGGCGCGAGACGAGCTCTGCTACCTGCTCGACGAGGTCGGCGGCGTCGAGATCGTGGGACAGGCTGGGAACGGGCCCGAAGCGCTCGAAGCCGTCGCGAAGCTGGTGCCCGAGCTCGTGTTTCTGGACGTGCAGATGCCGGGGTTCACGGGCTTCGAGGTCGCGCGCGTACTCGCCGGACAGGAGCGTCCGCCCGCCGTCGTATTCGTGACCGCGTACGACGAGCATGCGATCCAGGCGTTCGAAGTCAACGCCGTCGACTACCTGCTGAAGCCGGTGGATGCGAACCGCCTCGAGGGCGCGGTGCAGCGCGCCCGGCGCCGGCGCAGTGAAGAGCGGCCGTTGAACGATCACCTGGAACGCATCGTCCAACTCGTGGAGGGCCGGCAAGGCCAACGAAGTCAGGTCGCGGTGAAGGCAGGGGAGCGGTTCCTCCTGGTTCAGGCCGACGAGATAATCTTCGCGTCGATGGCCGACGAGTCGATTAATATAGTTACTGGTCAAATTGCGGGTACGTGCAATTTCCGAACGCTCGATGAGCTGCAGGCGCGCCTCGACCCCGCCACGTTCTGGCGCGTGCATCGCTCGCACCTCGTCAACATCAATAAAATCAAGGAGATAGTGCCCTGGTTCAGCAGGAATTACATCCTCAGGATGAAGGACGCGAAGGGCACGGAGATTCCGGTGAGCCGGTCCCAAACACGGCGCCTCCGCGAGTACCTGAAGCTCTAGCGCCTGAGGCGCTGCACCTCGACACGACGGCCGCCTCCGCACCAGTGGCGGATGCGCTGCCGCCGACACCACCGCCGCTGCCGGAGGCGCGCCCGGCGTTCGGCGGAGGCGTCGATGCCCTGCTCCCGCCCGCTGATCCCGCGTCGCACGCACCCGCGGTCACGCTCTCGCAGGTTCGCGACGAACTGGTCGCGTGGGTGAAGACGCTCTTCTCGGCAGCGGTCTACGCCACGTTGATCGTGACGTTCGGATTCCAGGTCGCGCGCGTCGAGGGCCAGAGCATGGCGCCGACGCTGGCCGATCAGGATCGTCTGATCGTCAACAAGCTCGCCTACCGCATCGGCGATCCCCGGCGCGGCGACATCGTGATGCTGTACTACCCGATCAATCCGGAGAAGTCGTTCGTCAAGCGCGTCATCGCGGAAGAAAACGACGTCGTCCGGATCGTGGACGGCCGCGTCTACGTGAACGACGTGCCGCTCCGCGACGACTACGTGCCGCCCGAGTACCGCAGCCATGACGACTACGGTCCGCAGGTGGTCCCCGAAGGGTATTACTTCGTCATGGGCGACCATCGGAACAACAGCTCCGACAGTCGGCACTGGGGCATGGTGCCCAAGAAATACATCATCGGCCGGGTGCAGGTGCGCTGGTGGCCGGTGCCCCACGCACGCATCTTCTAGTCTGACGCGGGCTCGCCGTGCCCGATCGCCGCTACAACGCCGTTGTCGTCGTCCTCGTCCAGGTTCTGTTCCTGAACCTGGCCGTCGCCGTAGCGAAGATCGCCCTCGGATTCGTGACCGGAGCCGTCAGCATCCTCTCTGACGGCTTCCACTCCCTCACAGACACGCTCTCGAACGTCGTCGGTCTGGTCGGGGTGCGCCTCGCGCGCAAACCACCAGACAGCGATCATCCTTACGGGCACCGTAAGTTCGAGACGCTCGCCGCCGGACTCATCGCGGGCTTTCTCATGCTCGTGATGCTGGAGGTACTCCGGACGGCGCTCGACCGCCTCCGCCATCCTCAGCCACCCGCGATCACGCCGCTCACGTTCGGCGTGCTCATCGCAACGCTGGTGATCAACCTCATCGTCGCAACGTACGAACGGCGGAAGGGACGCGAGCTGTCGAGTGAAGTGCTCGTGGCGGACTCTGCGCACACCAAAAGCGACGTGTTCACGTCGCTGACCGTCATCGCTGCCCTGGCAGGCACCGCCGCGGGCATCCCGCTGCTCGATCCGATCGCCGCGTTCATCGTCGTGGGCTTCATCGGGCGTGCCGGGTTGGAGATTGCACTCTCGACCTCGCACGTGCTGGCCGATCGCATGGTCATCGGCGAGGAGGCACTGCGGCAGGTGGTGATGAGCGTGCCAGGAATCCTGGGCGCGCACCGCATCCGGACACGCGGCCCGGCAGATTACGTATTCCTCGATCTACACGTGTGGCTGAAGCCTGAGATGCGACTCGACGATGCCCATACGGTGTCGCACGTCGTGAAGGACCTGCTGATGGAGCGCTATCCGCAGATTGCGGATGCGGTCATTCACATCGAGCCGCCGCCGGTGGGGTGGAAACCGGGATGATCTCGGTCTTCGGTCTTCAGTCTACGGTCCGCACTCCAAGCTCCGTTCCGCACTCCGCACTCCGAATTCCGAAGTGTCAAAGCATCCGCTTGTAGTGTCCTCGTCGTCCTCCCTTCTTTTCCAAAACGCAAACCTCTCCAATGACCATCTCGCGATCGACGGCTTTGAGCATGTCGTAGACGGTCAGCGCCGCGGCTGACACGGCTGTCAATGCTTCCATCTCGACGCCGGTCTGTGCGGTCGTTCTGACGGTTGCGGTGAGACGATACCCGTCCTTGACCGGCGTGATGTCGATCCCGACGTGACTGATCGGGAGCGGATGGCACAGCGGAATGATCTCGGAGGTCCGCTTCGCGGCCAGGATGCCGGCGACGCGCGCAACTTCGAGCGGATTTCCCTTCTTGATCTCACCTTGGCGCACGAGGCGCCGGGCCGTGGCGTTGACGGCGATGTGTGCCGAGGCGATCGCTTCCCGAGCGGTCGCGGCCTTGGCTCCGACATCCACCATGTGCACGGATCCGTCGGAGGCCACATGCGTCAGGGCCGCCGAAGTGCTCGCGTGCTTCGGGCGGCGTCCCGGCGACGAAGCGCGCGCGGGTTTAGGCGCCAAGCGATTCACCATCCCCACGCGCCAGGAAAAACGACAGGCTTTCGAGTGATACCGTCAAGTCCACACTCTTGAGTTTGACATCAGCAGGCACCGACAAGGTCCCCGGCGAAAAGTTCAGAATCGCTTTGATCCCTGCCGCCACCACGAGGTTCACGACCTGCTGCGCCGCGCCGGCCGGCACGGCGATGACGGCGATGCCGACGCGTTCGTGCCGGACGATGCGCTTGAACTGGCGGATGTCGTGGATCGCCACGCCGCTCCTCGAGACCTGCCCCACCTTGTCGTTCAACGTGTCGAAGAGCGCGACGATCTCGAAGCCCTCCTGACGGAAGCCGGGATAGTCTGCCAGCGCAAGGCCCAGGTTGCCGGCCCCCATGATCGCCACGCGCAGCCGTCGGTCGAGCCCGAGGATCGTCCGCAGGTGGCGGCGGAGATCCTTGACGTAGTACCCCACGCCCCGGACACCGAATTCACCGAACCAGGCCAGGTCTTTTCGAATCTGGGCGGCGTTCAGGTGAAAGCGCTCCGCGAGCCCTTGTGACGAGATCGTATCGACGTGCGCCGCTTCGAGCTCGGTGAGGCAGCGCAGATAGATGGAGAGGCGGTTGGTGGTGAGCTCGGAGACCTGTTCCGGGCTCGGTCTGGGTTTGTTCCGGCTTTTCACAATCCTGCAACGGATTGTACGCGGGGCGGGGCCCTGCTACAATCCGCGGCCATGGCCAAATCCGCGACACCGGCGCCATCGTCGACCGCTCCCAGCGCACCGAAGGCGTTCCAGCCGTACATTCCGGCGTCGGAGGCCCCGGCGGAGTTCACGTTCAAGGCCATCCTCCTCGGTGCGATCTTCGGCGTGATCTTCGGCGCGGTAACCGTGTATCTCGCGCTCAGGGCCGGGCTGACCGTGTCGGCGTCGATTCCGATTGCGGTGCTAGCGATCGCCGTCTTCAAGCGTTTCAGCAAGTCGACCATCCTCGAAAACAACATCGTCCAGACGATTGGATCGGCTGGCGAGTCCATCGCCTCGGGCGTCGTGTTCACGATTCCCGCGTTCCTCTTCATTGCGAGCGGCGGCGCCAAGGAATATTTCAACATTCTTCAGATTGTGACGCTCGCGTCGGTGGGCGGGATTCTCGGCATTCTGATGATGGTGCCGCTGCGGCGCGCACTCATCGTCAAGGAACATGGACAGCTGCCCTATCCGGAAGGGTCCGCCTGCGCCGAGGTCCTGATTGCGGGCGAACGCGGCGGCGAGATGGCGCGCACGGTGTTCGCGGGCTTCTGGACCGCGTTCATCTACGCGATCGCCAACAAGCTCTTCGCGCTCTGGCGCGAAGTACCGCGCCTGATCGCGACGGGATCGGCGGGCGCCTACAAGAACGCGACGTTGACCAGCGAGATCACGCCCGAGTACCTGGGCGTCGGCTACATCATCGGACCGAGAATCTCGGGCATCATGGTGTCGGGCAGCGTGCTCTCGTGGCTGGCGCTCATTCCGCTGCTGTCGATGCTGGTTCCCGAAGAGACCATCAAAGCGGATCTGCTCAAGCTCGGATTCACACAGGGCTGGATCGACGCGAACAGCCACGCCAACTGGATCTACCGCGCGTATGTGCGGTACATCGGAGCCGGTGCGGTCGCGATGGCGGGGCTGATGACGTTGATGCGGACGCTGCCCACCATTTACGCGTCCATCCGTGATTCGGTGCGCGAGCTGCGCGGCGGACTTACCGCGGACGGACAACTGCGGACCGAACGGGATATTCCGATCACCTACGTCGCGTTCGGCTCCGTGGGGCTGGCGGTACTGATTCCGCTGATTCAGCGGATGCCGGTCGGCCTTCCGTGGGCTTTCCTCGTCAGCCTGTTGATCGTCATCTTCGGCTTCTTCTTCGTCGCGGTCTCGTCGCGCATCGTCGGCCTGATCGGCACGTCGTCGAATCCGGTGTCGGGCATGACGATCGCGACGCTCCTCGGCACGTGCCTCATCTTCGTGCTCGCCGGATGGGCAGACGATCCGGCGAAGCAGGCCGCGGCGCAGGCGGCTGCCCTGTCGGTCGGCGCCATCGTCTGCATCGCTGCGGCGAACGCCGGTGCCACATCACAGGATCTCAAGACCGGTTTCATCGTTGGTGCCACGCCGCTCTATCAGCAGATCGGTCTTGTCATCGGCGTGCTGGTGTCGGTCTCGGTCATCGGGTTCACGTTGATTGGGATGCACCATTCAGCGTGGGGTCCGATTGGATCGGATCGACTGCCCGCGCCGCAGGGCACGCTGATGGCCACGATCATCCAGGGCGTGCTCTCGCGCGATCTGCCATGGGGCTTCATCTTCGTGGGCGGAGCCCTGGCGGTGATGGTGCAGCTCTGCGGCGTGAGCGGACTCGCCTGGGCCGTAGGCGCCTACCTGCCGATCTCGACCACGTTCCCGATTTTCGTCGGCGGCACGATGCGCTGGCTTGCGGACCGGATCCGCGGCCACGCCGAGGAAAGTGAAGTTTCGTCGGGCATGTTGTTTGCGACCGGTCTTGTCGCAGGCGGCTCGATTGCCGGCCTTCTGATCGTATTCATCGTCCAATTTTCACCAGTGCCGTTAGGAGCGTTCGGCGAATCGATGCAGCAAGCGCTCGGCGAACCCGGCGGCACGATCGTCGCAACGGCTGCATTTGCCGTCCTCTGCACGCTCCTGGTTCGGCGTGCACTTCGATCGCTGGCGAACTGAACGATGCGCCCTCCGGTGACACGACGACTCGTCTGTAGCACGGTGTCGCTGCTCGTACTGCTCGGATTGCCGCACGCCAGCCGAGCGCAGCCCGCGACTCGTCGCATCACCACGGTCACGGCGATCCACACGTTTCCCGGCTTCTATCATTCGCAGCCCGTCCTGCTGCGCGGTGAGATCAAAGATATCGAAACACACCCGGCGGTCGCCTCAGGCGACGAGACGCTGCGGCTGTTGAGTCGCGAGCACCTGCCGACGGGAAGCGGTACATACGACGTACGCGGCGAAGTACTCGACATCGGCCGGCTCGAACAGAACGACCCGCGCCTCTCGGGGGTGGATCTGCACCAGTTCGGTGTGGACTCGACGGATCGCTGGCCGCGCCAGGGCGAAGTCGTCGTGCTGCGGGCGACGAGCTTCGAGCCTGCGCAGCCGCTGACCGCGCCGAGCGTGCGGACGCTTGCGCTCGATCCACTCCGTTACGTGGACCAGAAGGTGACGGTCACCGGTCAGTTTCGCGGGCGGAACCTGTTCGGCGATCTGCCTCAAGCTCCTCCGACGTCGATGGGCAAGGGCGAGTTCGTCATCAAGTCCGCCGACGCGGCGCTGTGGGTGCTCCGGAGACCGCCCAAGGGTCACGGCTGGGTGATGAACCCCGACTCACGGATCGACACGCGGCGGTGGATCGAAGTGAGCGGCCTCGTGAAGTCCGCGCGCGGTCTGGTCTGGATCGAAGCCGACACGCTGAACGAAGTCCCGCCGCAGAAAGAGGGACTCTCTACCGAAGCGCCTGCCCCGCCGCCGCCACTCATTCCTCCCGAGATCCTCTTCAGTGCGCCGACGCAGGACGAAACCGACGTTCCGCTGAATACACGGGTCCGCATACAGTTCTCGCGGGACATCGATCCCGAGACGCTGAAGGGACATATTCGCGTCGGCTATTCCGCGCAGCAGTCATCGGAACGCGGGGAGCCGCAAGCGCCGCGCGTGGAGCCGCTCCTGACCTACGATCCCGCGGCGCGCGTCCTCAACATTCAGTTCGCCACGCCGCTCGAACGGTTCCGCGTCGTCGTCGTGGAGCTCGCGGAAGGGATCACCGGAACCGACGGCGCCCCGCTCAAACCCTGGACGCTCTCGTTCACCCTCGGCGGATCCTGACGATCGGGCGGGGCACATTCGAGGACGAAGAGAATGGCCCCGCCCCCACACATGAAAGTTACTCGCGGGATGATGTAGAGGCGGGGTCATTGTTTCTGTCCTCGAATGCACCCCGCCTGAGGACGGGATGATGTAGAGGCGGGGTCATTCGTCCTGTCCTCGAATGCACCCCGCCTGAGGACGGGATGACGTGGAGGCGGGGTCATTCGTCCTGTCCTCGAATGCACCCCGCCTGAGGACTCACAGCGAATTCAGGAACGCCACCAGCTGTGACTTCTCGGTCGCGGACAACGCGCGATATCGCGTCGTGACGGCGGATGCCTGCCCGCCGTGCCGCAGGATGGCGTCCTCGGGCGTGAGCGCGGTTCCGTCGTGCATCATGCGGTTTCTCGTCCGCAGCCCCCAGAGCGGCGCCGTGCGCATCCGGTTTGCCGTATTGGCGAACTCCGCGGTGGGCTGGATCGGAATGCCGTCTCCGGTTCCGACATCGTGCAGCAGGAAGTCGCTGTACGGATGGATCACTTTGTTGGCGAGCGCGGCGGGCACCACCATCGTGCCGCCGTTGATGGACGTGTTCGCCGGGGCCGTCGTAATCGATCCCACGTGGCACGTGGCGCATCCGATCCGCGCGAACACCTGCTCGCCGGACGTCACCGTCGCGGTGATTGGTCCCCGCGGTGGCACCATCGTCGCGCGCATGAAGTTCGCGAACGCCTTGATGTCGTCACCATCGTCCTCAGGATCGGGCGTGGTGTCGTAGGGCACGACATCGCGGCCATTTGCCGTGTTCTCATCGGGCAGCAGCGGGCTGGTGATGCCCATCTCGTTGAGATACGCATCGGCCGCGAACGATTCCAGACTCGCGTGCTGTCCCTTCCAGCCGAAGCGGCCGATTCGTCCGACACCGTTCGCCTCGAGCACCGGGACCACGACAGCCACACCGCGCATGGTCGAGGGCTGTGCGCTCCGGATGTTGAGCAGTGTGGTGTTCGAGATGGCTTCGATGAATCCGTCTCCAAGTGTGTTGGGCGAGATGCGGAATGTACGGATGTTGTCGGCGGCGGTCAGATTCTCACTTGCGTCCGGGTGCGTGGCCCGCGACTGAATGAGCGATCCGCCCTGTGACTCGAAGAACTGACCGCCCGTCAGATGGCCGGCCCGAAGCACGGTTACCTGGCTTGCGCCGCCGGTCACGATGTTCTGGTGACACTCGCGGCAACTCTGCGCGTTGTACGTCGGGCCGAGACCGTCAGCGACCGTTTCCGTTTCCTCGAACGTGAAGCGGTTGTCGTTGAAGGAACGCAGCGCGACTGCGGTGTCTTCGTTCAGCGTGTTGAAGTCCGGCCCCTGCGGATCGAAGCCGTTGGTCACATTGGAGAAGCCCGCTGGCGCCTGAGCGGGCGCCGCTGCAGCCGCGAGAGACGAGGACACCTCTGGATCCACTTGCGTCGTCGTCGGCGTGAATCGTGTGCGGCGCAGTTGATCGCGGGACGAGGCCTGGCCGCTCACCAGGTCGCTCACGAGAAGAGGCAACAGGCAGACGATCAGCGCCACCGTCAGCCGTGTCACCCGCCGTGACGTGATTGCACCAGTCATTCACTGACTCCTTGTTCCCGGCAGTCTTCGACCATGGGCGCAGCATCCGTCGTACACACTCCCGACAAAGCCGCGTCCGCAAAGAACAAATCGGTCTTTCAGTCTGGTCGGTCGATCTCGAGTCGAGTCGTGTCGGTCGATCGCTTACTGGTGGGTCGTGACGTGCCGGGTGCGCCGGAAGCTGTGCAATCGTGCTGCCACGTCATCCACTCAGCGCGCAGGCGGGAATCTTCATGAAACGGTGAGCGGTCCGCAGGCACAACGCTCTGTGATCGTGAAGGATGTAAATGTGGCTGTCACGAAGCGGCTGCCCGCGACGAACGAGCCCTACTGGGGCACGACGCGGAATGCTGCGACGCTGTCTTGTGTGGACGAGCCGCGCTTCACGCTGATCTTCACGACATAGTCGCCTGGCGCGAGCGGCGCGAGATCGAGATCGACACTCGCCCAGAGCCCATCGTCGCTGCGGAGACTCCCTGCCACCGGCAGAGGCATGCGCTGTCCACGGCGATCCAGCAGTGAGACGTTCACGGTGTCGGCGGCAGCGGCGAGCGGGACCTCCGCACGCAGGATGTCGGTGCGCCTGAACAAAGGTGTGGCTGTTGGAGTGAACTGCGGCGGTCCCGGCCGCGCTCTCCGGAACAGCAATGGGGTGCTTGCGCCGTCACGGGTCGTGTCGAGCTGAGCTTCTGCCGTGAGCGGACTGCCCTGCCCGGTCGGCGTCAGCCGTACGCCGGCCACATAATGCCCGGGCTGAAACGTAGCCGCGATTGGTCCAAGCGTGATCGTGCGTGCGCCGGCGGCAAACGGCTGCGAGCTGCGAGTCACCAGAACACCACTCGCGGTTGAGATGACGACGTCTGCCGTGCCGCCCCG
>JBKPMA010000224.1:0-2942 GCA_046731935.1 Acidobacteriota bacterium | reverse complement strand
AATAATGAGAGGCGCCCACAACCGGGGTCCGCGGAGTATTTCATGCCATACGTCATCGGAATCGTGGTATCGCTGGCAGTGGCCGTGTTCGCGCGTGTGGTGGGGTTCGATCGCGATCGGGCGTTCTATCCGACGGTCGTGATCGTCGTTGCGTCGTACTACCTGCTGTTTGCGGCGATGAGCGGGTCGGTGCGGACCGTCCTTCTGGAGTCGATCCCCGTGGCCGCGTTCACCATTGCCGCCGTCGCCGGATTCAAGTCAAGTCCGTGGATCGTCGTTGGTGCGCTCGCTGGACACGGTATCTTCGATGCGTTCCACGGCCACGTGATCGAAAACTCGGGAGTTCCAGTCTGGTGGCCAGCCTGGTGTCTGGCCTATGACGTTGGAGCCGCAGTCTGGTGTGCCTGGCTCATTCGAGCGCCGTCGTTCGGGAGGTAACAGCGTGGGGGAAGCGTTGACGTCAAGTGAGGCAGCGTTCGTAGCGCGCGCAGTCCGCCGCCGCACGCTGTTTCTCGGGCTCTCGATTGCCGGCATCGTAATCGCGGTGGGTCTCTCGGCGTACTACACGTGGCGGAAGGTGCACGATCCGGCGTTCGAGATCGGCGCCCGGATGGTGATCGTCCTTCTGATCCTTCTCAACTCCCGTCAGAACCTCCGGCAATACCGATTCGCAGGCATTCTCACGAAGATTCAGCCACGCTGACCGCTAGAGCGATTCGGTGTTCGGCGCCAACGCACTCCAGCGCGTCGATGCGCGGAATGTAGGCCGGCACATCGCTTGCTCGTCGACCGGCATTCACGCACGTCAACGGAGCGGAGGGTCTCACAATATGTCGCGGATTACTTCTTTGCTGGCATCTGTTGCCTTGTTCTGCCTCGGCATTTCCGTTCCTGGCGCTTCGGCGAATCCGATCGCGGTCAGCGGCGGAACCATATGGGCGACAGGTCTCGCAGATACGGGTCCGGCGGCATTTACCGGATTTCCAGGCTTCTCCTTCGTCGGCGGCGTGACGCCTCTCGAGGGGCGGATTGATCCCTTTGTAGACTGCAATCCCTGCTTACCCAACTCCTCGATCAGCGTCGGCGGCAATCTCAGCGGTGCAGCGTTGCCAGGCATCGTCTGGTACAACGGGGCTGTGTACGATGTAGGGTCGATGACTTCGCAGGCTGCACTCGCTATGGAATTCTCAGGTACCGTGATTGCGCCATCATTGACCGGCTTCCCGACCATGGTGACTGTGCCGTTTACCGCGACCGGCAGTCTGTTCATTGCGGACACGACGCACCCGATCTCGGGCATGGGGTTCGCGTCGCTACTCTTCCGGAGCCAGTCAATCGACGAAAATGCCCGGGCGTGGTTCGTGGACCAGGTAAGATACGACTTCAGCCCGTCGCCGGCACCCGTTCCAGAGCCTGGAACGGTCACGACACTGGCGTTTGGTCTCGCGGCGCTCGCACGCAGCGCATACAAAAGGCGGAACCGCCGAGCCTGACCGAAGGCTCGACCCCCAAGGCCCCACCCCAGGTGAATTCAGTTCAGCGCTTGTTCGCCCCGCGGTGCTCGAGCGATTGCTCGAGCGCCTTGGCGGCCTCGAGATGCGTGTACACGGTAGGGTAGAGAGACGCCGCAAACTGATTGATCCGCATTGTCGTTTTGTTGTCGCTCTTATCGGGAAGGACTGCGACGCCGCCGGCCGGAATTCTCGTCTTGCCCTTCATCTCGTCTTTCCACTGGTCGAGTCCCTTCTTGTCGATTCGCGATTCCAGCTGATCGAGAAGGTCTTTGTGCCCGTCAACCATCGCGTTCGCATACTCGCGGTCGAAGTCGGCTCCTGACCGCTTCGCAAGGTCCTCGCGAACGTCCTGGTGCTTATCGTCGAGCTCGCGCGGCGTGTCGAGCTTGAGATCCTTCTCGAGCGTCGCGAGCTTGTCGGCCGACGACGTGTGGTCGTCGATCATCATCTGACCGAACTTCCGCACCTCTGACGACGTGCCGCGCGTGACGGCGAGCTTGCCAAGCTGTATCTCGAGCTGGTCCACGGTCGCGACGTGAGAGAGGAAGTCTTTCGCATCCTGAGTCGAGAGATCGGTCGTGCCGGTGGTGGCCACACTGCTCGGCTCGCTGCGCGGGACCGTCGACGCGGGCGGAGCCTCACGAGTCGCACGTTCTTTCTGATTCGAGCACGCTCCCGCGACGATCGCGGCGACAGCAAACGGTAGAACGTACATCCTCCGCATGGCACCTCCACACGCTCAGCAGACGGTGCAACGCCCGCGACGTCATCCGTACTCAGCGATACCGCCTCACATCGACCTCGTTCAGCTGGCACTTGGTTTGATCTCCCCTCATCCGGACAGGGTCTGCTGGCAGATTCTGCAAAATAGACGGTCCTCGGAACCTGGGAGTGCACACATGAACCGCGATGAAGCGGCCGGCAAAGCGGAGGAGCTCAAGGGTAAGGCGAAGAAGACAGTCGCGCACATCACCGACGATCCGCAGCTGCACGACGAAGGCGACGTCGATGAAGCAGCCGGAAAGACCCGCGCGGCCGTGGGAACCGCAAAGCGCAAGGTCGGTGAAGTGGTCGAGCGTGCCGGCAAGGCCATCAAGCGCTAGCCTGCGGATTGCTGCAGGCTGGAGCTTCCAGCGATGGCTGCTTTCGTTCAGTGCGTGAGTCGCATCGACAGTCCGTATCCGCACGAGCGGATTCTCGCGATTGGAGGTGTGACGTCCGCGGGGCGCTGGCGTCGTTCTGCTGTCGATGCCATCCGAGACATCCAGGCGAACCCGCGCAGCTACTTCGTGCTCGACCGTCGGACGAGTCTTCCGGTATGGGTCGTGCTCGCGGTCAGCGACACGCAACAGCTCTATCTCACGACCGATCAGGACAGCGAGACGCAGCGCACGCTCCTTCAGCTGTTCGATTGCTCGCACGAGCCGC
>JBKPMA010000223.1:0-12199 GCA_046731935.1 Acidobacteriota bacterium | reverse complement strand
GATGTGTATAAGAGACAGGATCCGTATTGTCGCGCGTAAAGCCCCGCAGAGCTGACGGCGCGGACTACGCGTCGGGTGCAGGCTGCAGGCTGCCGACTGCAGGCAATGTCTGGCCCGGCTGCGCGTGTTGCCGGTACGCTGTAGTCTGTAGCCGATATGTCAGAGTCTTTCGACATCGTCATCGTCGGATCCGGCGCATCCGGTGGATGGGCGGCCAAGCGCTTCACCGAAGCCGGACTGCGCGTCGCCGTCCTCGAAGCCGGCCGGCAGCTCAAAGACGCCGACTATCGGGAACACGTACCCGCCTCCGCGCTTCCCTATCGCGGACTGACAAAGCGCCCGCTCGCGGTGCGCCGTCCGGTGCAGTCGGGATCGTACGCCGTGCGGGAGTGGCAGGCCGACTGGTTCGTGGACGACCTGAGCGAGCCGTACGTCGATACATCCGACCCGAAGTTCCTGTGGGTACGCCCGCGGCTGGTTGGCGGGCGCACGAACGTGTGGGGTCGCGAGTCGCTGCGGTTCAGTGAGTACGATCTCAACGCGGCGTCGTACGACGGGCATGGATCCAACTGGCCCATCACGTACGAAGAGCTCGTCCCGTACTACGAGCTGGTCGAAGAGTACGTCGGCATACAGGGCATGCCCGAGGGGCTTCCCGAACTGCCTGACAGCAAGTTCCAGCCGGCCATGCCGATGAACTGTGCCGAGACGGCGCTTCGGACGCGGATCAAGGCGAAGCTCGGTCGAACGATGACCCAGGCCAGGACGGCCAATCTCACGCGACCGAATCGCGGCCGCGCGGCGTGTCATTTCTGCGGACCGTGCGAACACGGGTGCGTCACACACTCGTACTTCAATGCGTCGTTCACGACGATGGCCGATGCGATGGCGACCGGCCGCTGCACGCTCATCACAGGCGCGATGGCCTACCAGGTGCTGGTCGATCCGGACACGAGGCGTGCGCGCGGCATCCTGTACATCGATCGCACGACCCACGAACCCCGCGAGGTCTTCGGACGGGTGGTCGCGCTGTGCGCGCAGACACAAGAGTCCACGCGAATTCTCTTCAACTCGCGCTCGCGGCAGGATCCGAACGGTCTCGCGAATTCGAGCGGCCTGCTCGGCAAGGGCCTGATGACGCATTTCTCCGATTCGGGGGCCACTGGCGAGATGCCCGAGTTCAGCGAGAAGCCAAGCTTCGGGCCGCGCCGGCCGGCCTTCCCACTCATCGTGAACTTCAGGAACGTACCTGGCGGGCCGAAGATGCCGAATTTCCTGCGCGGCTACGCCTACGGTACGTACCTCAGCACCGGCCCCCTGCTCGATGTGCCAGGTTTCGGACAGGCCTACAAAAAGGCCGTCGCCGAAGCACACCCGACGCAGGTGAACATCGGAGGCTGGGGGGAGTGTCTTCGGTACGAAGACAACTATGTGGACGTGGATCCGAACACGGTCGACGAGTGGGGGATCCCCGTTGCACGGATCCACCTCACGCCGCGCGAGAACGAACTGACGATGCTGAAGGACATGGCCACCGCGGGTGCCGAGATGCTCGAAGCGGGCGGTTGCCGGAACGTACAGGAGGTGCACGGCGTGCGTGGACAGGCGCACGAAGTCGGCGCCGCGCGCATGGGAACGGATCCGAAGACCTCAGTGCTGACGCCGCATCAGAACACGCACGACATCAGGAATCTGTTCGTGCTCGATGGGTCTGGCTTTCCGTCGGTCGCCTGGCAGAATCCCACCCTGACCATCATGTCGTTGGCCGTGCGCGCCAGCGACTACATCATGGACCAGCTCAAGCGGCAGGACCTCTAACGGTGAAGCAGACATTGCAGATCGACGAATGACGATTGGCCGGGGTGCATGCCCAGTTGAGAATGACCCCGGCCCCACATAGGCAATGAGGCTGTTGGCACTCACATGGTTAGTGAAGCTATTCGTCAATCCTCAATCTGCATTCGTCATCGCAGGTGTGTCTACCAGACCGTATATCCGCCGTCGATCACGTACGCCGCGCCCGTGACGTACGCTGACGCCGGACTCGCGAGATACACGGCCAGCGGTCCGATCTCATCGGGTTCTCCGGGCCTCCCCATCGGAACGTTCTGAACGAATGCCTGAATCACGTCCGGCCGCTTCTCGTTCCACTGCCTGTTGATGTCGGTCATGAACAGGCCCGGGCAGATCGCGTTGACGGTGATGCCGTGCGGAGCCCAGTCCGCAGCCGCGCAGCGTGTGAAGTGCAGGACGGCGGCCTTTCCGGTCTCGTAGTCGCGTCCGCCGATACCCTTGTTCGCAATGAGCGCGCTGATCGACGCGATGTTGATGATGCGGCCGCCTTGCCCGCGCGCCAGCATCGCCTCCCCGAACATCCGCGTGCCGATGAAGCAGCTCGTCAGGTTCAGGTCGATCGACCGCTGCCACGTCTCCAGCGACTCCGTCGCGATAGGCACACTGACTTCACGGTTGCCGACGTTGTTGATCAGGATGTCGATTGGACCGTGCTCCGCAAGGATGTTCCGGCACGCAGACTCGCAGTCCGCGGGCACCGCCATGTCCACGGTGACCGTCCAGGCCTGACGCCCTCGCGACCGGATGTCGGCCGCCGTGGCGTCGAGCGTTTCTGCGGTCCGTCCGGTGATGACGACGTCCGCACCGACATCCGCAAGCGCGAGCGCCATCACGCGGCCGAGCCCACGGCTCGCGCCAGTCACGACTGCACGCTTTCCGTCCAACCTGAAAAGATCCAGAACGCTCATCGACTACCTCACGTGTACTGACGATTGCAGATTGACGGATGCAGAATAGCCCTCACGGTACGCCACATCCATTGCCGATTGCAGAGTGACGAGTGACGAGTAGCTTTGACGGCCTCACAACCAATGCATTGGAGCCGGGTGTGTGGGGCCATTCGTCATTCGTCAATCCGCATCCGTCAATGAGGCGTCAGTATCTCGTCCATCCGTACAGGTCTTTTCTCCGTCAGTGATTTCAGTGTGGCCTCGATCATCGCAGTCACGACGAGGCCATCGCGTCCCGTCGCCTCGGGCTTGACGCCATCGGCAACGCAGTCCACGAAGTACCGGATCGACTCGTACTGAAAGCCCCAGGCCTTCCCATAGCGGGTCACCGACTCCGACGAGAACGGCGTGTGGAACCGGTCGCTGAACACCCACAGGTTGGGTTCGTTCTTGAGCTCGAGTCCGCCCGCCTGGCCGTAGAGCGACAGCCGATTGTCCACGACGTTCGTATACGTGTTGGGCACGATCCAGGACGTCTCGAACGTCGCGAACGCACTGCCCTCGAATTCCACGATCGCCTGAATCGCGTCCCAGCAGGGAATCCCCTTCGCCTCCAGCACGCCGCGGTGTCCTTTGGCATAGACCTCGAGCGGCTCACGCTGGAACAGCCAGCGGACGATGTCCATCGTGTGCGGGAGGAGGAACCACTCCGGGCCCGATCGTCCGCTCCATCCGAGCATTTCAGTGGGTACCCAGATGGTATCGCTGAGCCGCGCGTACGCCATCACCGGCGGACCCAGCGCGCCTCGTTCGACATAGCTCTTGGCACCCATGAAGAGCGGATGCCAGCGGGCGTGGAAGTCCACCATCAGGTGAACCCCGGCCTCCTCGGCAGCTCGAACCATCGCGCGGCCATCGTCCACGGTCGTCGCCAGCGGCTTCTCGACGAGGACGTGCTTGCCCGCACGCAGCATCGCCACCGTCGGATCGCGGTGCAGGTGGTCCGGTGTCGCAACGGTGACGGCATCGACGCCACTCGCCGCGAGCTCGTCGATCGACGAGGTCCACTTGCAGCCGAAACGCTCCGCGGTCTGTCGAGCGCGCGTCTCGTCGCGGTCGCAGATCATCTCGACCGTGCAGCGCGGGTGTGTGGTCAAGGCGAGGGCGTGGTTGTTTCCCCAGATCCCGGCCCCGATGATGCCGACCTTCACGCTGGTATTGGACATGAAATCTCGTATGCGCGCGGTGTCACTGCCAGCCGGTGACAGTCACGGTCTCGGGACGGCCTCCCTCGACGCGGACGGTTCGCCCAACGAACGACGGCGAGAGCACGTTGTCGTGCACGTGCACGTCCTCAGAGGCCAGGAACGTCAGTCCGTGGGCGCCCGCGTGAAAGGGATCGTATCTGGAACTGACCTCGACGTGATTGCCGCTCATGTCGAGCCCGCCAACCGAGAACGCCCACAGCACGGGCACATCCGTGACGACGAACGTGTTGTCGACGATGCGGACATGATGATGGAACGGACGCGTGCCGGGGTGCGGAATCTCCGGCGAAATGCTGATGACGGCTTGCGAGAACTGGTAGTTGCTGGTGTTGCACGCCTCGAAACGGTTGCGCCGTATGGTCACGTCATTCACCGCGCCCGATTCGTACCACCCATTGGCATCGCCGGAGATCGTGATGGCGGCGCCGCTCGACTGAAACGTGTTCCCCTCGATTGACGCCGGTCGCGGGGTAGTGACGAGCAGCCCGCGCGCACGTACGCCGCCGAACAGATTGTCGCGGACGGCGACCTCTGGGGTCCATGTGAGGTTCTCGAGCGCGGCTCCGCCCTCGGGCAGCGATTCCAGATCGCGATCGACCTCTAGTTCGAAGTTCTCGACGTCCGTTCGCCGGATCGCCACGATATGCGCCGTTCCGACAGGCAGCATCGAGGGACGATCGAGGATCGACAGTTCGTCGCCCGGCTCGCCGAATCTGAGGCCGACGCTCTGCTCGTGCATGAAGCGGCACGCCAGCGTCCGCCGGCCCCGTTGCGCGATCACCCTGACGGAGGTGCCGTGAACGTTGATGCAATCGTCCATCAATCCGAAGAACGAGCACCGTTCGACGACGATCCGTCCCTTGCAGTTGGAGAAGTGAAACCCGTCGTCGTGACCAGAGAACTGGCGCGCGGACCCGGGCGCGGGGCGGAAGTGCACGTTCCGGTACGTGAGATTGGTTGAATACTGGGCGAGCACGCCGAGCCCGGAGGTGTGCCGGTATTCGAGATCGCTGAGCGTGACGTCGGAGCTGTCTTCGATGAACGTGCCGGCGTGATCCCGGACGCCGTGCCTCGCGACGAGCACGTGGCCAACCGTCGGCAGTCTGGAGAAATGATGATCGAGACGGACGATGCCGGGTGAGCGCTCACTCGCGCTGTAGCCCTTCCAGTCGCGGCCCAGACAGCCATCGTCCCCTGTGCGCGGGGCCACGCCCTTCAGTGCGGGATCGAACTCCATGAAATCCCATGGTGCCAGCTTGCGTCCCTCGACCACGAAGAGCAGACGGCCGCCGTCGATCGTGTATGGATACTCGTGCGGGTCGATCCGGAGCGTAATGCCGTCGGCATCCGCGGCGATCACCTCGGCCTGCGACATCAGGGGACGGATCCAGTCAATCTCGAAGCCAGAGATCTCGATGTCTCGAGAGCGCCGGATGGCGAACGGCAGTATTCGATCGCGGAACAGCAGGCGCGCGCCCTGCCCGGAGATCCGGACGTGTTCGAGTCCTTCGAGATAGATGGCCACATGTCTCGGGTTGACGACGTCGGTGTTCGACAGATACAGCTCGTGCAGGGTCGCGTCCTCGGGACCGAAGTGGTAGTCGCCTGGCGGCATCACGAGCGTCGTTCCTGGATGCGCTGCCAGATAGGCGACCGCCCGTCGCACGGCGGGACCCGCATCCCGCGTCTCGCCTGGACGGATGCCGAAGCGATCGATCGAGATCTGTGAGGCGGCTCGCGGTGACGGTTGAAGGAGGACCGCTGAGAGGAAGACGAAAATGCCGCGAAGCGCCATGCTATGGAGTCATTCTCAGGGATGAGGAATCAGAGAGTCTATACCTCCAACTGACGGACCGGGCGGACTTCGATGCTGCCCTCGCGCGCCGGCGGGATCTTCGACGCGGCCTGAATGGCTTCGTCGAGGTCGCGCGCTTCGATCAGATAGAAGCCGGCGAGTTGCTCCTTGGTCTCCGCGAACGGCCCGTCGGTCACTGACACCTTACCGTTTCGCACACGGACGGTCGTGGCCGTGTCGATCGGCTGCAATGCTTCTGCGGCGACGAGCATGCCGTTGTCTCGCAGCCGTTGTCCGCTCGCCGCGCATTCACTGTCGGCGATGACCCGCAGCTTGCCTTCTTCCAGGTAGACGAGACACAGATACTTCATAACGCTCCCAGGCGCCGTTCGAAGAACCGGCGCTCCGGCTCGAGAGTGGTCAATGCCAACGCGCGTTGATACGACGCGCGTGCGTCGTTCGTGCGGCCCAGCCGCCGGCACAGCTCCGCGCGTGCCGCGTGTGCCGGGCGATACTCGGCGAGCTCGCCGCCGTTCAGGATCTCGTCGACGAGCGCCAGCCCCGCGGCGGGACCGTCGCGCATTGCCACTGCGACCGCGCGATTCAGCGCAATCACCGGTGACGGCTCGGCCGCGTAGAGAACGTCGTACAAGCCGACGATTTCGGTCCAGTCGGTCGCGGCGGCCGTCGGTGCGTCGGCGTGTACGGCGGCAATGGCTGCCTGCAGCGTATAGGCTCCCACGCGACGGGACGCCAGGGACTGCCTGACCAGCCGCAGGCCTTCCTCGATCATGGCGCGATCCCACAGCGAACGGTCCTGATCCTCCAGAAGGATGACGTCGCCGCTTTCGGTCGTCCGCGCGGTGCGCCGTGATTCCTGCAGCAGCATCAGAGCCAGCAGCCCTATCGCCTCGGGCTCCGGCAGGAGATTCACGAGCAAGCGTCCCAGCCGGATGGCTTCGCCCGAGAGGTCGTGGCGCGTCAGTGACGTGCCCGACGAAGCCGCGTAGCCTTCGTTGAAGACGAGATAGATGACCCGGAGCACCGCATCGAGCCGCTCCGGCAGTTCCGATTGCGCCGGGACGCGGTACGGGATCCTGGCCGTCCGGATCTTGCCTTTCGCGCGGACGATCCGCTGCGCGAGCGTCGGCGCCGGCGTCAGGAACGCACGAGCGATCTCCTCGGTCTTCAATCCGCACACTTCGCGCAGCGTCAGCGCAATTTGCGCGTCCGACGCCAGCGCCGGGTGGCAGCACGTGAAAATGAGCCTCAGTTGATCGTCCGCGACGCTCTCCTCATCCGCCCACGCCTGCTCGTCGACGACGGGCACGTCGATCGGTCCTTCGCCGTTGTCGAGTGAGTCGAAGCGAGACCTGCGGCGCAGACCGTCGATTGCCTTGAATCGCGCGGTCGAGACGAGCCACGCGCGTGGATTGGCGGGCAGGCCCTCGCGCGGCCACTGCTCCAGCGCCGCGCGAAAGGCGTCGTGCATCGCCTCCTCGGCGACGTCGAAGTCGCCGAGCAGGCGGATCAATGTCGCGAGTACCCGTCGCGAATCCGAAAGGTAGACAGCGTTGACTGCTTCGTTGACGTCGATCGCCGACACGGCGATCGATCACAGCACAAGTGCCGTCGAACGGTCTACGGTCTACGGTCTACGGTCTACGGTCTGCGGTCTGCGGGCGCGGTCGCGCACGCCGCCCGCACCGCCCGACGCCGTAACCGTCCTACGCGGGCTGATTCGTGTTCACCATCCAGGGTACGCCGAACCGATCGGTCAGCATCCCGAACCCGGCGGACCAGAACGTCTTCTGAAACGGCATCGTGACCGTGCCCTGGTCTGAGAGGCCCTTGAAAATGCGTTCCGCCTCGGCGACGCCGTCCACAGCGACGGACACGGCCGTACCCGCAGGCGGCGCATACATGGACGGCGGGGCGTCTGAGCCCATCAGCGCGAAGTTCCCGACAACCATGCGGATGTGCATGATTTTGTCCTTCCAGTCGGGCGACACCTGGTCACTCATCGGCGACTCACCGTGCGTCTGGCTCATTTCCACCTTGCCGCGCAGCACCGCCGTGTAGAGCTTGAACGCCTCGGCGCAGCGGCCGTTGAACACGAGATACGGGGCGATTTCCATAAAGACCTCCACAATTTGTCGGGCTACGGGCTAAAGGCTGCGGGCTACGGACGTGCGATTCACCGAATTGTCGATTCGAGCCTTCGCCAATCGACAACACAATGTGACGACGAGTTCTGGCGTCCGGCTGGACAATCCGACGGAGGCGGGATTACGCTCGGCGAACGCCTGCCACCTCAGGCATCCATCCGCTTCCTTCAAGGGACTTCAGCCATGACTCGTCACGTTGGTCGACTGCTTCTTGTCATAGTCATCGCCGCTGGTGCGCTGGCCGCCACGCTTGCCGCGCGCCAGGAGAAAGAGCCCACATTCCCAGACGCCCTGCTCGGACGTTGGGATTTGACGGTTCAGGGCGCCACCGGGCCGTATCCGTCGTGGCTGCACGTCCACATGCGGACCGACACGACCCTGCAGGCCGAGTTCGTCGGACGCTTCGGCAGCGTCCGGTCGGCCACCGTGGCCCAGTGGGCCAACGATCAGCTGACGGTCGTCATCCCCATCCAGTACGAATCGAACAAGAGCGACATGAAGTTCGTCGGCAAGCTCGTGGGCCCGACGCTGACGGGTACCACCGAGGACGAGAAAGGCACCACCCTCAACTGGACCGCGATGCGCGCTCCCGAGTCGACACCGATCAAGACGGTGACGTGGGGCACGCCGATCCCGCTGCTCAACAAGAGCGATCTGGGTGGCTGGAAGCAGCGGAGCACAGCGAAGGGCACCTGCTGGACCGTGACGGACGGCGTGCTGAGCAACGTCCCACCCTGCGCGGACCTCATCACCGAGAAGGTGTTCACCGACTTCAAGGTGCACGTGGAGCTGATGTATCCGGCGCACAGCAACAGCGGCGTCTACCTGCGTGGACGCTACGAGGCGCAGATCCAGGACGACTATGGCAAGACGCTGGATGCGCACCGCATGGGAGGCATTTACGGCTTCCTCAGCCCCTACGTGAATGCCGTCAAGCCGGCCGGCGAATGGCAGGCGTACGACATCACGCTCATCGGCCGCCGCGTGACCGTCGTGCTCAACAACACGACGATCATCGACAACGAGATCATCCCCGGGATCACTGGAGGCGCCATCGACAGCCTCGAAGCTGCAGCGGGCCCGCTGATGCTGCAGGGTGACCATGGGAAGATTTCATTCAGAAACGTTACGGTGACGCCCGCGAAGTAAAGGCGTCGAGCGAGTCATCAGCATGCTTGCCGATCTTCGTTTCGCTCTCCGGTCGCTGGCGCGGGTCAAGGGCCTCGCGGTTACGGTCATCCTGACACTCGCCCTCGGCATTGGCGCCAATGCGGCGATGTTCAGCGTCGTCCGCGGCGTGCTGCTGCGTCCGCTCGCTAACAAAGACGAAGATCGGCTCATCTACATCCGACAGACGGCTCGCGGCATCAGCGTGGACAACGCGGCGTTCTCGGTGCCCGAGCTTCAGGACCTGCAGTCGCGTGTGAAGTCCGTGTCCAAGTTCGGCGATTTCTCGGAAATCGGCTTCACGATGGTCGGGCTCGGCCGGCCTCGCGTCGTCCGCGCCGGCGTGGTGGGCGGCAACTATTTCGAGGTCATGGGGCTTCGTCCCGTGATGGGCCGCTTACTCGGGCCATCGGACGACGGGCCCAATGCGCCTGGCGCGGCCGTTCTCACCTATCGCTTCTGGACGACCGAGCTGGGGAGCGATCCGAATGTGCTCGGCAAGGTCGTCCGGTTCGATACGCGCACGGCCACGATCGTCGGCGTACTCGAGCCTTCGGTGCCGTATCCCTCAGAGACCGAGATCATCGCGAACGTCGTCACGAGTCCGCACCATCTGTCCGCGACGATGGTCACGGGGCGCGTTCACAGGATGACCGAGCTCTTCGGGCGCCTCGCGCCCGGAGCTACGCTCGACACGGCGCGCACGGAACTGGCAACCGTGCACAGCGCGATGGTCCACGCGCATCCGGAGGCCTATCCGAAGCAGGCCGACTTCCGGATCGAGGCGCGGAAATTGCGCGATCAGATCACGTCGCCGGCGCGCACGGTGCTGCTCGTGCTGCTCGCGGCCTCGGCGCTCGTCTTTCTCATTGCCTGCTCGAATGTCGCCAATCTGATTCTGGCGCGTTCCGTCCGCCGCGAGGGCGAGCTCGCCGTTCGTGCCGCGCTTGGGGCCAGTGCCGCCGCCTTACGGCGAACGCTCCTCGCCGAGAGTCTGGTGCTGTGCGGCGCCGGGGCAATCCTTGGTGTGGCGATCGCGTCGCCGATGGTGTCGGTCCTGAGCCGCTACGCAGCGCGCTTCTCCGTCCGCGCGCTCGATATCCGCATCGATGCGACGCTGCTCGCCGTCGGTGTGGTGCTCGCAGTCGGCGCTGCCATTCTGCTCGCGTTCGTGCCGCGACTCCCGTCTGCGCACACTGCCAACGGCCCCGGACTCTCGAGCGGCACCGTCCGGATTACCGCGGGCACCGGCCGCCGGCTCCGCCTGTTTGCCGTGACGCAGATCGCCGCGTCATTCGTGTTGCTGGCGGGAGCCGGCATGCTGTTGACGACGTTGGTCGCGATGCAGCGAGCGGAGGCGGGCTTCGACACGCGCAATGTGCTCGCATTGAACGTTCCGGTCATGGAGTACGGGCGGACGCCGGAGCAGGTCATCGGCTTCTACAAAGAAGTCGTCCGTCAGGTGTCAGCGCTGCCCGGTGTCGAGCGCGTCGCAATTGGGACAGCCGTGCCCTGGCGGGATGCGGGCATTTTCGGTCCGGGATTTCAGTTCACTGCGGAGGGCTACAACAGGGTGAGTGGCGAGGAGGATCCCCGCGCGCGGTTCCGCACCGTGTCGCCGGGCTTTTTTGCCGCGCTCGGGGTGCCCATCATCGCAGGCCGCGATTTCACCGATGCCGATCGCAAAGACGGCGAAAAGGTCGTCATCATCAGCCAGAGTGTTGCCCGCCGGCTTTTCCCCACGCAGGGTGCCGTCGATCGCCATCTGATGTGGACCGATCCGGTCATGCAGTTCATCGACGTCAGCATGGGCCCTCGCCGAATCGTCGGCGTCGCAGCCGACGTGGACGACGAGAACGTCGTGCCTGGGGCGGCCATGACGATCTATCACCCGTTCGAGCAGGAGATCGGCGGCGGCCGTCTCTTCGTTCACGCGAAGACGGATCCGTACAGCCTCGTCACTCCCATCGGCCGGATCATCCGCCAGCTGTCAGCGGATCAACCCGTGGAGCGTGCTGCGACGCTCGAGGACGTGCGCGCCGAAGTGCTGGCGCCGGACCGGTTGAATGCACTCGTCTTTGGCGGCTTCGCCGCGGTCGCCCTGATGATCGCGGTCGTCGGTGTCGCCGGTGTGCTCGCGTTCTCGGTGAGCGCCAGGATCCGTGAATTCGGTGTGCGGCTGGCGATCGGTTCCGCGCCGCGTCAGTTGCTGACCGGCGTGTTGAGTGAAGGCGTGTTCATCGCCAGTATGGGAATCCTGGCTGGTCTCGTCGGTGGGTACGCACTTGCGAAGCTCGTGGACGCCTGGGTCCTGGACGTGAAGCTCCCCGGTGTGCTGCCGCTGACGGGCGCCGCTCTGGTCCTTGCGCTCGCCGCACTGCTCGCGTCGCTGCTGCCCGCGGCACGGGCAGCCAGGATTGACGTCATCCAGGCATTGCGGTCGGAGTAGACTGCAGACCGAGGACCGTAGACCTAGGACGATGTCTACGGTCTATAGTCTACGGTCTACAAGGAGAGCGTCAATGAAAGCACGGACCATCCTCTTCGCGCTTGCGTTCTGCGTTGCCGGTGTGACGGCAGGCTCTGCCGCCGACAATCCGCAGATCGGGACGTGGAAGCTGAACGAAGCCAAGTCGAAGCTCGCCGCCGGCATGGCCAAGAACACGACGGTCGTCTACGAAGCCGCAGGAGATCAGGTGAAGGTCACTGTGGACGGCGTCGACGCAGACGGCAAGCCGGCTCACAGCGAGTGGACCGGCAAGTTCGACGGCAAAGATTACGCGGTGACCGGCGATGCGACTGGCGACATGCGATCGTACAAGACGATCAACCCCCACACGCTGGAGCTGACCAACAAGAAGGGCGGCAAGGTCGTCATGAGCGGCACGGTGGTCGTAGCAGCCGACGGGAAGTCGCGGACGGTCACTATTCACGGGACCACTGCGGACGGCAAGAAGGTGACCAGCACGGCGGTGTACGACAAGCAGTAGCCGACCGTGACCGCACGGAAGCGGCCGCTGTCTAAGCGACGGCGGCCGCTAATGCGGCGTCTTGCCA
>JBKPMA010000222.1:0-7044 GCA_046731935.1 Acidobacteriota bacterium | reverse complement strand
CGTCGTGGTCGCGCACATCGCCCACGGGAATCGGCCTCACCTCCGCCGGGGGACACGCATTGTACAGCACGACAATGGCGCGGCCGGTGAGCCTCGCAGCTTGCGCCCCTATTGCAGGGCGTCACAAAGCGGTTGCAGCGCCGAGGTTTCGCCCAAAACGAAGTAGTCAAAGAAAGGGTGCTGCCCCTTCTCCGCAAGCACCCCGTGGTCAGAATCGACAAACCGACCCGTATCGATGGCAAGCGTTCCGTTCCCGGGGCCCAAGAAAATCCTGACGGAGCCGGTAATTGCCTCAGTGCCCGTGGAACTGTCTCCGGGGACGGCCAACACGTGCAGGTGAGTGTCGCTCCCGGAGTAGGCGAGTGACTTGTGAGTGATTGGATTGGTAAATGTGCCTTCGAACACTTCGCGGAAATGCCGACGCAAGAGATTTCCGCTCGCGTCGTAGTAGCGCTTGCCTCTCACAAATCTGTTCTGAAACTGGAACGGTTCGAAGGTGTTCGCTCCGCTGCCGCAGATCACTCCGCTGCCGCCCGCGAACGGGGCATCGCTGAATTGCACTTCACAGATGATCTGGTTGCCGACTCTTTCGCAGACCGGATTGAAATCCGGAGGCGGCGCCGGGTTGAGCGTCGTTGGATCCACCGGTTCTTTGGCAAGGACCGAGGTCGGAGTCATCCAAACGACGAGCGCGACCACCAACGGGAACAGGGCGAGACGTAATCGGCTCATGTTACTTCTCCTCGTGAGATCGGCGTGTTGGCCACCTCCCGACGCAGGATGTCCGTCATCTCAGACGTGTACTCATCGATCGTTCCGTCCATCGTCGCGGCCACGACAGACCCTCGACAACCCGCGGTCGTCCAGAAATGTCTGCTGGGATAGACGGTGGTTGGACTCATGATCGTGGTCGATGCACAGAGGTTGAAAATGATCTGACGCGACAAGTCGCGCGATCTTCCTCCCCATGTTGACTCCGTCAACATCGGCCGTACGAAAATGGATACCGACGAACACGCGGGCATCTATGATCTCTCTGTTGATATCGTCCGTGTTGGTGAAACTTCTGGTTGTCCCGGTCACCGCGCTGGTCATCGTGAAGTTGAGTGTCTTCGTTCCGAAGAATTGACGCAGCGTCTCCGAGAATGCTCCCCACGTCGCCGAGTGAGTGGATACGTAATCGGGAAAGTTGGGAGTGGTGAATAGAGGCGTCCAGGCCGGGTCCGCGATCGTGTCAGGGTTGCCGTCTGTGTCTGCCCCGTGAATGGCTGTGATCGGCCGCCAAAAGCCGTAGTAGTACTTTGATTCCACACTCCCGATGGCGGCATCAGCTAGAGCCACATAGAGCATCGCGAAGAGCCGAGCATCGTCAGCCAAACGCATCGGATAATCGTGTGCGACCTGCCTGAAGCCGCGTCCAGTTTGCGCGGGCCCGATGTCTGTATAGAACAGGCCGATTACCCGTTGCTCTTCGGTCCGGGCCGGGCAAGCGAAGCAACCAAGATTCTTGATCTCGTTAAAATCCGCCGCATATTGTTCGCTGGTTAGGGCCGGCGGTCCGTCCGCACGAAACTGCGATGCAGTTTGCATCGCAAACGGCCGCATCTGGCTGAGGTACACCACGAGAGGCGGAGCCGGGGCTGTCGGAATCCAGTCTCCGGGCCCGCTTCCAGGTGAGTATGTGACGGGCGCGTTACGGCCGTCACCGACCCGTGATGCAAGAAACAGATAGGCCACTTCGGTCCCGACGGCAATTCCATCGGCCTTCCTATGGCTATCCGGTATCTCGGCTAATGACGCGGCGTACTCCGCGTCTAACACATCCTGCTGATCGGGAAAGAGTGCGATCAGAACGTTGTACGCAGCTGCAATGGCTGCCGCTTTTTTTGATGACCCGGCCGGTACGTGAGCCGGGTGCACGGCGAACACACTGTACCGTCCGTCGATAGCATTGACGGCGTCATACACCGCAATGTGCATGTACGCCAGGTCGACATAACCGCCCGGTCCTCGTGCGGCTGTTACTACGGCGGACACGCCAAACGCATTCCAGTCCGTAACGGCATCCGCTCTGGCCGCAGACGGCAGGCCGATGACAATCAGCAGCATCAATACACCGTTCACGACCGACCGGTATTGTTTCGTGTCTTTAATCCTGAACATGGCGTTTCCCTCAGACCGAGTTCCGGGTCGTCATTCAATGAATCTGTGCTCGTGATTGGTCAGAGATGTGGCGTGAACACCCGCACGTCCGTGCGGCAGTGTTGTGGCGCTGGAGCGACGAGGATGACAGACTGACCCGATGAACCATGGGCGTCTCCTCGACGACGAGTAACGGCGAGTGCCCCCGAGCGGAACCTAGGTCGGAGGGAATCTGCGAGGGCGAACCGAGTTGTTGTCTCGTGCGGTTGCGCGGGACTCTAACAATGCCCACGCGGGGTGTCTGTTCGCTATTGCACACACACGTCGTCAGTGTGGCAAGCTGTCAAGCGCCCTCCTCGCGTCCTTCGCCGCGCTCCGATCGCCACCGCGGTCCGAGAACTCGATGGCCGCCTCGAGCTGCCGGCGGGCGGTCGCGCGGTCGCCTGCGGCGAGGGCAAGCTCGCTGAGTTTGGCGAGTATCCTTCCCCGCACCCAGTCGCGAGGATCGGACAGGAGTCCGCTCTCGAGATCGACCCTGGCCTCGCGATCGCGGTGCAGTTGCATGCGCGCCGTGCCCCGGTGCGCCAGCCACAGTGCACGTTCGCCGAGCACGGCGGGGCGCGCACTCAGATCATGACGGGCCATGCCGCTGGTCAGGACTCCGTCGGCATCCTGCGGTCGGTGTGCTGCCAGCGCCGCCGCACCACGGTTCAGCCACAACAGCCGATTGCCTGGATGCAACTGTTGCAGGTGCGCCAGCCGCTCAATTGCATCAACGGGTCGATCCTCCCGAGTGTCGATGATCATCAGCAGCAGCAGCGCGTCGGACTCGGTGTCGGAGCCCGGCGTGGCGGCTTCGGCTAGGAGCGCCAAGGCCGCTTCTCGATCGCCGGCCAACCCGCCCAGCCTCGCCAGCACCCGCATCGGCCACGCCATCGTCGACACTGTGTACTGGGACAGCCCGAGAACCAATGCACTCTCACGGTGTCTGGGATCGCGTTCACGGGCGCGCTCCATGGCGGCCACGGCCCGCCGTCCCTGACTGAGTGCGCCGAGCGTGCGTCCTTCGACAGTGGCCCGGTAGAGTGCTGAGAGCGCCGCCGTCGCACCCACCTGGTAGCGGGCGTCCGCACCGTCCGCCCGGGCGAGCTGCTGGTCTGCCAGCGTGCTCGCGGTGGCGATCGCGCGCAGGAAACGCTGCCTCAGCAGCGCAGGGATCACCGGACGGATCACGTCCGCTTTCGAAATGGTTCCGCTGAACGCTTCGAAGGTCGCCACTCCCTGGCCGAACAGGATTTCCATCCAGGTAATGGCTGCAATGGCCCGGTGCGGTGCCGGGTCGTGCTGATCCGTCGTCACGGCGGCGTCAAACACGTCGAGACTGGCCGCGAACTGCAGGTCGTACGCGAGGGCGTACCCGGTGCGCGTCTGGGAGCGGGAGCGTGGCGACCCCTCCACAAGCGGCGTTCCGAGCATGGTGCACGCCACAGCGGCGGCCAATATGCGCATGGTCACGGTACGTCCTCACTATCGGCCCGGAACCACCGCTGCACCAGAACGACGGCAGATCACGCATGCACCGCACCGGCTTGTCTGCCATCCGTCTTCCGGCGATAATGCCTGGGTTGGACGTTTACGTCCGGATCATTTCGAAACTCGACGCAACCGCGGAGGAGACCATGTCCCCTATTGCACGCCGCCCGATGCCGTCGAGCCTGCCCGCCGCCGCGTAAGCAATCCCGCCGGCCGGGCCGGCTCCCATCGCTTTCAACACCAACCAGGTTTAACGGCCGCACCGTACGTGTCTGCGTACGCGCTTGCCTAGGCGTCGCTCGCGAAACGGGCTTGGCGCGGGCGAGCGAAGGTCGGCCGGGTGCGCGTGTACGCGCAGCAGGGAGCTTTGTTTGAAACATCGCAATCGTCGCCAGAGAGGGTCAGAAGACTTCGTCGATCCAGAGTTTGCCCAAGCATTGGGAGGGGGTGCCTCAGACCGTCTGTCATCAGGTAGGCAGGTGGAACGGAAGTCACGGCAGTTCTGCCGACAAGTTCAGCGCGCGCTGAATCTCGCGCTGGCAGATCGACATTCCGATGATGGCTTGAACGACCTGTACGTCGAAGGCGTATCGCCGGCGTCTGACTGTGGGCACCTCCTCGTGCACGTGGTCATTCCAACCGACCGCCCTGTGGCGGAGGCGCTCACTGCACTCCGTCAGGATGCGCCACGCCTCCGTTCGGAGGTCGCCCTGGCCATCACGCGCAAGCGTGCGCCTGAACTGTCGTTCGTACCGGCCTTTCCGGATGGAGGTGAGGATGAGTGAGCCATCGCTCGCACCGATCCGGACCTGGCTAGCGGCACCAATGAAGCACGACGTGTCCGAGGCGATCGAGCGCCTCGGACGCGCGCCGGACGTCCAGCAGATCGCGGTGATGCCGGACGTACACCTTGCGACCGACGTGTGTGTCGGCGTGGTGGTCGCAACCTCGCGGCTGATCTATCCGCAGGCTGTGGGTGGCGACATAGGTTGCGGCATGCTGGCGGTCGGCTTCGACGTGGAGGCGACCGCACTCCACGATCCAGGGACAGCTGGCCGAGTGCTCGCTGGACTCGTCCACGCCGTGCCGCCGCGCCGTCGGAATCGTCGCGAGGCGATCGCGGCGCCATCGGAGGTGACGAACGCGACGCTGAGTCATGCAAGTTTGGAGGCGGTACGCCGTAACGAAGGGCTGATCGAGTTTGCGACACTCGGCAGCGGAAATCATTTCGTCGAGTTCCAGAGCGACGAAGACGGTCGCCTCTGGTTGATGGTCCATAGTGGATCGCGAGGAATCGGTCCGGCGATTCGCGATTACCACATGGCTCAGGGCGAGGACGTTGGCGGAGGGCTGCGAGCGCTAGATGCCACCAGTGATCAAGGGGTCAGGTATCTCGACGACGCCGCCTGGGCGCGGCGCTTCGCGGACGCAAGCAGGAGAGCGATGGCGAAGGAGGTTGGCACCGTGCTGGAGAACACGCTGAGTGCGCGTCTCTGTTGGGAGACGGTCATCACGACCGACCACAACCACGTGTCGCTCGAACACCACGGTGGGCGCGAGCTCTGGGTCCATCGGAAGGGCGCGATGCCGGCCGGACTCGGGCAAGCCGGAGTGCTGCCAGGGTCGATGGGCAGCGCCAGCTTCCACGTGGAGGGACGCGGGCACGAAGCGGCGCTGTGTTCGAGTGCCCACGGCGCCGGCCGCGCATTGAGCAGGACAGCCGCTCGGGCCAAGGTCACCGGCCGAGAGTTCCGCCGCCAGATGGACGGCGTGTGGTACGACTTCAGGCTGACGGAGAAGCTGCGAGACGAGGCGCCGGCTGCGTACAAGGACATCAAGACAGTGCTTCGCGCGCAGCGAGATCTGGTCAAGGTGACACGTGTGTTGCGTCCAGTACTCAACTACAAGGGGGTGTGACAGGGCCGCCGAGGATCTGACAGAGTTAGCGACGTCGGTACTTGTTCAACGAACGCCAGTGCTGGCAGGACGGGAACAGTCCAAAGGGGAACTGGTTACCTTCATGCTGACATTCGCTGCACTGAGCGTTTTGCGTGCACCTGGAGCCTTACTCCTGCTGTGGGCTCTCGAACAGATCTCCGGCCAGATACTTCAGGCCAGAGTCCACTGCCACCGTGACGACGACCTTCCCCGGCCCCAACTCCTGCGCCATGGCTACGGCGCCAGCGACGTTCAATCCGCTGGACGTGCCGACCAGGATGCCCTCTTCCCTCGCGAGGCGTCGCGCCATGTGTCGACCCACGGCTTCGTCGATCGCACGCGCCTCATCGTACGGCCGTCCCGACATATGTGGGGGAATCGAGCCCGTCCCAATGCCTTCCACGCGGTGCGCGCCTCCGCGGCCAGCGGTCATCGCCGGTGACTCGCTGGGTTCCAGCGCGACTATGCGGGCACGACTTCCACCTGCACGCAGGGCTCGCGCGACTCCAGCCAGCATGCCACCGGTTCCCACGGCCCCACAAAACACGTCGATGGCTCCCGCGGTCTGATCCATTAACTCACGCCCGATCTCCGCATAGCCATTCAGGGCGTCGGTGTTGTGGAACTGATCCGTCCAGAACGTGTTCGGTTCGGCATTCAGCTTGGCAATCGCCGTCCGGAATCGCTCGAAGAGTGCTGGCGTTACCTTCCCACTGTCACTCGGTACGAGGCGCAGGTCCGCGCCGAAGGCCGTCATCGTCAGCAGCTTTTCTTTGGCAAAGGCATCCGATGAGAGCACGACGAAGCTATACCCCTTCGTCGCGCAGACCATGCCCAGCGATGAGCCCGTACTTCCACCGGTGAACTCGACCACCCTCATGCCGGGACGCAACTCTCCGCGTGACTCGGCTCCTTCGATCATTGCGAGCGCCATCCTGTCCTTGTACGAGCCGGTCGGATTGATTGACTCGAGCTTCACGAGAACTTGGGCAGAATGGGGTGCCAGAACGTGCGTCAACTGCACCAAGGGAGTGTTGCCGATCGTGCCGAGCACTGATGCCGTGATATTGCTCGCTTTCTGCATGGCCGGTCCCGCGGATTTTCTTTTACAAAGACAATGGTGAGTTCGTGGACGGCAATAGCATAAACCTGCATCGCGTTGCGGCGACCGCGCGGACTTGAAGTGACAACTCTTGCCGCAACAGAACGGACTGTCAACCGCAGCGAACGGTCACACGACGCCGGCGACCGGTTGAAGCTGGGCGATCGACGGTCACTATCCGCTAACAGGTTGGTTGGGGCTCGTACCTACTGTCGAGATCGGCACTCGCCGACACTCTCAATGGCGCAGGGATCGGCCGACTGATGGCTGGACTCAAGAAGAGCGAAATCGCGTCGAAGGTCTTCGAGATTGTGGAGCCTCTGTCCGTC
>JBKPMA010000221.1:0-4572 GCA_046731935.1 Acidobacteriota bacterium | reverse complement strand
GCCGTCACCCGTCGACGAGGCGCGCTCGGGCCTGGTGGTCTTCGAACAGACCTTGTGGGACGTCCTCCCCCGCTATCTGCGCGTCCTCGACAGCGCACTCGTCAACCACACCGGCCGCGCCCTGCCGCTCGAAGCCGCACCTATCCGCTTCGGTTCGTGGATCGGCGGCGATCGCGATGGCAATCCAGCGGTGACGGCGGAAGTCACCGAGCGCGTCTGCCTGCTCATGCGCTGGCAGGCAGCCAGCCTGTACCTCCGTGAGTTCGATGCGTTGCGCTTCGAGCTGTCGATGACCGAAGCGAGCGAAGAAGTGCGTGATCGCGTGGGTGATGCGCACGAGCCCTATCGCGCGCTGCTCCGCGACGTGCGCGATCGGCTGGGGGCGACGCTGCGCCAGGTCGAAGCGCAGCTCGATGGCAAGCCGACCGACGGCGCCCCGATCATCGACACCGAGGCGGACCTCGTCGAACCGCTTCGCCTGTGCCACCGCTCGCTCACGGCGATGGGTGATGGACTGATGGCGGATGGACGGTTGCGCGACCTGCTCCGCCGCGTCGCCGCATTCGGGACCACGCTCGTCAGGCTCGACATCCGGCAGCACGCCACACGCCATACCGATACGCTGACGACCATCACGCGCGAACTCGGCCTTGGCGCCTATGACACCTGGTCCGAAGCCGAACGACAGGCATTCCTCATCCGCGAGCTCACAAGCCGTCGTCCGCTCGTCCCGCCCGACCTGCACGCGTCTGCTGAAGTCCACGAGGTGCTCGCGACGTTCCGGACCATGACGACGCTGCCGTCACACGCGCTGGGCGCATACGTCATTTCGATGGCGACGCGCCCGTCGGACGTGTTGGCCGTGGAGCTTTTGCAGAAGGAAGCTGGCGCGACTCGCCCGCTGCGCGTCGTGCCCCTCTTCGAGACCATCGAGGATTTGCGCAATGCCGGCGGCGTGCTGCGAGATCTGCTGGCCGTGCCGTGGTACCGCGAGCACTGTCACGGACGGCAGGAGGTCATGATCGGCTACTCGGACTCCGCCAAGGATGGCGGCCGGCTTGCGGCCAACTGGGAGCTCTACACTGCCCAGGAGGAACTCGTGGCGGCCTGCCGCGAGCGCGGCGTCGAATTGACGCTCTTCCACGGACGGGGCGGCAGCGTCGGCCGCGGCGGCGGTCCAACCTATCTCGCCATCCAGTCGCAGCCGCCAGGATCGGTGACGGGCCGCCTGCGAGTCACCGAGCAAGGCGAAATGATCCAGGCCAAGTTCGGATTGCCCGGCCTCGCGCTGCGAACGCTGGAGATCTATACGTCGGCGACGCTCGACGCGTCGTTGACGCCTCCGGCCGCGGCACCGCCGGAGTGGCGAACGCGGATGAAGGAGCTCGCCGACGCGTCCCGCCGCGTGTATCGCGACTGCGTCTACCAGGATCCCAGATTCGTGCCGTATTTCCGCGCGGCCACACCAGAAGTCGAACTCGAAGATCTCACGATTGGGTCGCGTCCGGCCCGGCGGCGCGCGGACGGCGGCGTCGAGACACTGCGCGCGATTCCGTGGGTGTTCGCGTGGACCCAGACCCGCCTTCTGCTTCCGTCGTGGCTGGGCGTCGGTGAAGCATTGTCCGAGGCAATCGATCGCGGCGAGATCGAAGACCTGCGCCGGATGTACCGCGACTGGCCGTTCTTCAGATCCACGCTGGATCTGATTGAGATGGTGCTGGCGAAGGCCGACAGCCGCATCGCGGCGCACTACGATCAGGTACTGGCCTCACCCGATCTCCAGCAATTGGGCACCGCGCTTCGCGATCGGCTCAGCAAGACGACGTCCGCGGTGCTGCGTGTCACCAGCCGCGAACAAGTACTGGCCGACAATCCGGTCCTCAAGCGATCGATCGACGTGCGGAATCCGTACGTCGACCCAATCAACCTGGTCCAGGTCGAGCTCCTACGGCGCCTGAGGCAGAAGAGCGACGACGATCGGCTGCGTCACGCGTTTCTGATCACGGTGAATGGCATCGCGGCGGGAATGAGAAACACTGGGTAGACTGGACAATTCGAAATTTCGGAATGCGGATTTCGGAATGCTTCGTAAGCGAGCGCTAACCCTCAGCTTTCAATTCCGCATTCCGCATTCCGCATTCCGAAGTGTCACTTTTTTGTTGGAGGTTGGATGCGCGCCGAACTCGCGTTGTTGATGGTAGGGACACTGCTGGTCGTGCCCGACCTCGGCTCGGCTCAGGATTGGATGGCACCGGTGACGAATCCGACGACCGTTGTCTTGTGGCCCGAAGGAGCGCCCGGAGCGGTCGGTAAGGAAGACGAAGACGTCCCCACGCTGACGATCTACAAGCCCGCCGGCCCTCAGAACACCGGCACCGCCATCGTCATCTGCCCCGGCGGCGGTTATCACGGCCTTGCGATGGATCACGAAGGGCACCAGGTCGCGCGTCTCATCACATCGCGAGGATTGACGGGCGTCATCCTCAAATACCGCCTGGGACCCCGCTACCACCATCCCGCGATGCAGCAGGATGTGCTGCAGGCCATCCGCTGGACGCGCTTTCACGCCGCGGACCTGAACGTGAAGGCCGATCGCATCGGCATCATGGGCTTCTCGGCCGGCGGCCATCTCGCGTCCACTGCGGCCACGCTCTTCGATACCGGCGACGCGTCGGCGGCGACGCCGCTCGGCAAGACGAGCAGCCGGCCCGACTTCGCGATTCTCGTCTATCCTGTCATCGCGATGGGTGAAGAGTTCACGCACAAAGGCTCGCAAGAGAATCTGCTCGGCGCGAATCCGCCTGCCGATCTCATTCGCAAGCTTTCAACCGAGAAGCAGGTCACCTCGAACACACCGCCCACGTTCCTCTTCCATACGAGCGCCGACGATGGCGTCCTGGCCGAGAACAGCATTCAGTTCTATCGGGCGCTGCGGAAAGCAGGGGTGCCGGCGGAGCTGCACATCTATGAGCAGGGTCCGCACGGCGTGGGCCTCGCGCCGAACGATCCGGTGCTCCGCACGTGGCCCGAGCGGCTGTTCGATTGGCTGGGGGGACGAGGACTGCTCACGGCCGACAAGAAGTAGGGCCTGAGGGCGTCTACTCCTCCACGTCGAGCCTGTGTTCGGCGATCAGGTAGTCCTGAACGATGACGCCGCCCAGCAGATGTTCCTGGATGATCCGCTCGAGGACCGGCGGATCGCAGCTGCGATACCAGGCCCCTTCCGGATAGACGACTGCGATCGGACCGTTCTCACAAATCCGCAGACAGTTCGCTTTGGTCCGCAGGACCCCGCCGCCGTCCGACAGGCCGAGCTCCGACAAACGTTTCTTGAGGAAGTCCCACGCGACGACGGACCGCTCCCGGTCGCAGCATTTCGGCGTCGTCTGTTCGGCGCAGAGAAAGATGTGGCGCGTTGCGGTCGTCAGGCCGATCGTCTTGACGTTGTCTGATTCGATGGACATGACAAACGGGCTTTGGGCTGTGGGCGTCAGGCTTTGGATAGGATCGGCGGTCACGACCCGTGTGCCCGCACCCTAACTTCCAACCTCTAATCTCTGCTTAGTCGCCGATCAATTTTCTGAGTCGACTCAATTCTGCGCGGACTCCTCGCAGGTCCTGCAGCACGTTCTCAGCTTCCGTGATGGTGTCGGCAAGCTGTTGGCGCGGCGGCATACCGCCACGCTTCACTTCGGCAGCGAGATCACGCGTCGTCTCCGCGCAGGCTTCGCAGACAGCAACCGTCCGTTCGTGCGCGAGCACGATTTTCAGGAACTCGCGGCGCTCGTCAGCGGTCATGCCATCCCTCCGCCGGCCGCGTCAGCCGCTGGTCCGCATACGAATACGAAAACGAAATCGAACGCGACACAGGTGACCGTCCTACCCCCAGACTTTGAAGTGTTCGAGGATCGAGCCGCCGACGAACTCGCGCAGGATGGAATTGTCGGGCACGGAGTCGGCCGCGGCCGGACGGAACCACTGCATGAACGAGAGCAGACGGTTGGCTTCCAGATACTCCGGCATCTCCGGGCGGACCTGCAGCAGCAGCGGCTCGGCAAACGCGCGAAGGACGGCGAGCTCGTACACCAGCGACGAATTGAAGATCGCGTCGCCGTGCTCCTGATACGGGAAGATGTGAAGCTTCTCACCGTGCTGCACGGACGGCCACCGCCTCAGCGTGTCGGCCGCAGAATAGCCGCGGCTCGCGGCATCACGAACGAGCCGCCGGATCAAGCGGCAGTCTGCTGTCGAGACGCGGTTGTGCCGGTCGAGATTCAACTGCGTGAGCAACGACACGTAAACACGGTAAACGGATTCGCTCGGAAGGTGCGGGACGAGCGCCGGATTCAATCCGTGAATGCCTTCGATCACGATGACGTGATCGGCTGCCAGCGTCATCGTGGGACCCGGCTCCCGGCGGCCGAGCACGAAGTTGTACTTCGGCAGCGCCGTCGGACGTCCCGACATCAGCGAGAGCAGGTCCGCATTGAAAAGCGGAACGTCGAGCGCGTGCAGGACCTCGAAGTCGAGCTCGCCGCGCGCGTCGCGCGGCGTGGCGTCCCGGTCCAGGAA
>JBKPMA010000220.1:0-4964 GCA_046731935.1 Acidobacteriota bacterium | reverse complement strand
GTACTGAACGACGTCTGAGACGCACGCAGGTGATGGTGGCGGCGATTGCCATCCTGACGCTGTCGGGCTGTTCGTACAACAGGTTCGTGAGCCAGGAAGAAGCGGTCAAGGCGCAGTGGGCGCAGGTCGAGAATCAGTTGCAGCGGCGGAACGATCTCATTCCCAACCTGGTGGAGACCGTCAAAGGCTACGCGTCGCACGAGGAGCAGGTGTTCAAGGAAGTCGCCGACTCGCGCGCGCGGCTGGCAGGCGCGTCCACGCCAGACGCCAAGATCGATGCCGCCAACGCGCAGACTGCCGCACTCGGGCGTTTGATCGCGATCGCCGAGAACTATCCGCAGCTCAAAGCCAACGAGCAATTCAACCGGTTGATGGACGAGCTCTCGGGTACAGAAAATCGCATCGCGCAGGAGCGGCGGCGCTACAACGAGGCCGTGCAGGCCTACAACACAGCCAGGCGCCAGTTCCCCGCGAACATCACCGCGAAGATTTTCGGCTTCAAGGAATACAAGCTGTTCGAGGCGCCCGCATCGGCGCGTCAAGTACCGCAGGTGAAATTCTGACAGTGTGGAATGCGGAATTCGGAATTCGGAATTAATTGGAACGGCGAGTGCGGAGTGATTTGCTCGCTGTGCCATTCCAACGACCAATTCGCTCCGAATTCCGCACTCCGCATTCCGAATTCAATTTGGAGCGCTCCGGCGAGGCCTCGCCATAGCGGCGGCCGCATTCCGAATTAAGATTCTCGTCAATGGCTCGTCGCGTCTTTTCGACCGGCGTCGCCGCATGTCTCGCGGCAGGCGTCGGTCTCTGGTGCACGCGCGCGTCGCTCGACGTCATCGAGACCGCGCACGGCGTCACCCGCATCGCGATGCTGCCATCCTGGCCGGACCTGGTCGGCGGCACGTTCGCCATCCTGCTGACGGTGTTTCTCGTGTCACTCGGCGCGACGAAGCTGGCACATCTCGGCTGGCCGTGGCTCCCGGTGCCAGCCCACCCGACCTCCGATCTCGTTGTTCCGTTCTTCCTGCTGCTCGGCCTCCTGCTGCCGTTTCTTCCGTGGCTGCCGGACTGGATCCCGGCGCTGCGCGCGCTGGGCGGACCGCTCGCATCAGGCGTCTGGGTCGTGGTGCTCGTCGCGATCGGTTGGCTGGTGTGGGACATGCGCCCGCGCACGACTGCTGAGACGCCGTCGGTTTCTCGCGACAAAACGCTCGTCGTCTTCGTGCTGAGCCTTGCGGTGTACGGCGGCGCCGCGATGAGACTCACCGACACGAGCCTGTATCCGGGAGGCGACGAGCCGCACTACCTCGTGATGACGCAGAGTCTCCTGAGCGATGGCGATCTGCGCATCGAGAACAACCATGCGCGCGGCGACTACAAGGTCTATTACCGCAACTCGCTCAATCCCGACTACCGCACGCGCGGCCGGAACGGCCAGATCTATTCCATTCATCCGATCGGCCTTCCGATTCTGATCACACCGGCATTCGCGGCGGCTGGTTATCTCGGCGTGTGCTGGATGCTCGGCATCCTCGCCGCCGCGGCAGCCACGCTGGCTTGGCGTGCCGCCGCCAACCTGACGGGATCCGCAGCCAGTGCAACCGTTGCCTGGATGATCCTGGCGCTGTCGGCGCCGGTCGTACTCCACAGCTTCGCCGTCTATCCAGAGACGACCGCGGGCCTGTGTGCGCTGATCGCGCTCTGGTGGGGCGGACGCGACCAGGCCGGAACGGCCGCGGAATGGATCGGCCGCGGCGTCGCGGTCGCACTCCTGCCGTGGCTCGGCACGAAGTACGCACCGATGTCGGCGGTCATCGTCCTGGCACTGTCTCGCCGTGCCTGGAAGGCAGGCGGCCTTTCGACGGCAGCCGCAGTGGCCGGCCCGTATGCGGTCAGCGTGTGGCTCTGGCTCGGGTTCTTCTATGTCGTCTGGGGCTCGCCGTTGCCGAGCGCCCCATACGGACCCGATCATCAGACTTCTCTCGCGAATCTGGTCGTCGGGTTTCCCGGCGTGCTCATCGATCAGGAATACGGCGTACTGCCGTACGCGCCGGCAATCGCGTTGGCGTTTCCCGGGTTGTGGGTGCTCTGGCGGGATGGCGGCGCCAGACGCGAGCGCGCAGTTGAGACGTGCGCGGCGTTCCTGGCGCTGATGGGGACGGTCGGCGCATTCGCCATCTGGTGGGGCGGCAGCGCACCGCCAGGACGCGAGCTCGTCGCAGGACTCTTGCTGCTGGCGCCACCGCTGGCGAGATGGGATCAGCAGGTCGCAGACGCACCGGTCCGGCGCTGGATCCTGCGGCTGCTCGCGATTGCGGGCGTGGTGACCACGGCCACGCTCGTCATCGCGCGCAATGGCCTCCTCATCGCCAACGGACGCGACGGCATGTCTGAATGGCTCGAGTGGCTGCAGCCGACGCGCGAGCTCGTGTTGATGGTCCCGAGCGGCATTGTCGGCCGTGCCGCCCCCGGTCCGTTCCTCGTGCAGGTGGCGCTCTGCATGGCGATTGCGCTCGCGTGCGGGTTCATCGCGCGAAGGCTGCGCTACTCCGGCGGCCGCGCGATCGTCGCCGCAGGACTCGTGCTGGGAACGGCGGCCGTCACGGCGTCACTGATCGTGCCGCTCGCCGGACGTCCCGCGGGTGACGTCCTCACCGCGCCGTCGGCACGCGCCGAGATCCCGCTCATCCGCGAGTTCGATGCGCGCCGCCGGCCGCTCGCCGTCGTGTACGATCCGCTGACCAGGCTCGCGCCCGACGCCGTACCGGCGCGCTTCGCTATCGAAGGTACGCCCGGCCTTCGCGTCAGCCCGCAACCCATTCGTGTGCTGCTGAACATGCGCGTTGCGCTGCCAGCGGGCACCTATCGCGTTCTGTTGGAACCGCGTTCTGGCGCCGCGCTCGCCGGGCCTCTCGGCTTGCAGGTCGGGCGTATCGGCGAGGTCCTCGAAACATGGGACGTCACCAGTGCCGCCGGCACTCCCTGGTCGCACCCCTTCGAGCTCGCCGTGGACGCCAACTTCGTCGCGTTCCGCGGCTCCTCTGCGCTCGAAGCGAGCCTGGCGCGGATCGCCATCGACCCGGTGACCGTCGAGAACGAGTCGGACCGTCCCGTGCTCCCGCCGGTTCTCGGGGCGGCACGCTATCAGCACGTGACCGCGTACTTCCACAGCCAAGGCGTGTACACCGAGCCCGCTGGCTTCTGGGTTCGGGGCCGATCGAGCGCATTGGTCACGTTCGCGCAAGACGCCGCTGGCGGACATGCCGGCGTTCGCCTCCGGTTGCACAGCGGTGATGCCGCGACACGCGTGACGCTGCAGACCAGCGACTGGCAGACCGCGCTGGATCTGACCGCGCGCGCGGCGCAGGAGGTGCTGCTGCCCGCGCGGCCGGGCGATGCCGTCGTGTCGGCACGCATTGCGCCTGAACGCGGATTTGTCCCTGCCGACCAGGGCGGGACGGATCGCCGCGAGCTGGGATGCTGGGTCGAAGTGGTCGAGTGAGGAGCGTGATGCATTACGACGGGTTGATTCTCGACTTCGGTGAGGTGCTCAGCTATCCACAGCAGGAAAAAGATGTCGCGGCAATGGCCGACGTCCTCCATGTCGACGAAGCGCGCTTCCGCGACGCGTACTGGCACTCACGGCGCGAGTACGATCTCGGCCTGCCCGCTGACGAGTACTGGACGCGGACCCTTGCGGCGCTCGGCATGGCACCGCCAGATGAGAGGCAACTGGATGCGCTGATCGCGCTCGACGTTGCGTCGTGGACCAGCTATCGCGACGACATGTGGACGCTCGCCGAGGAATTCCGCGCGCGCGGTGGCAAGACCGCGTTCCTGTCGAACGGAGTTGCCGAAATCATGGCGCGCATCCGCACGGACCGGCCACTCGATCGTTGGTTCGACGCAGTGGTCGTGTCGTGCGAGCTCGGCGTGGTCAAGCCGGGCCCCGAAATATTTCAGATCTGCCTCGAGCGGATGGGTACGTCGCCAGATCGCACGCTCTTCGTGGATGACCGCCGCGAGAACACCGACGGCGCCGCAGCCCTCGGCATCGTCACCCTCACCTTCTCCAGACATCATCGGGCCGCCGACGTCCGCGCCGTCCTGGGCGTCTGACTCTGGAACTCTGGCCTCTGAATTCTGTCAGCCTGGATCGCTGCTACCGAGCGAGCCAGGCGCGCAGCTGATCTTCCGAGCACCACCGTCCGTAGGCCATGCCGCCTGTGATGGCTGACGTTGCTGATGTCGGTCAGCTTGGGGCGGGGTGTATTGGACGACGGGAAGGATAACCCCGCCCCCACATTGCCTCGTTATTTGACGAGCTTGATGTCAATATGATATCACTTTGAAATCGAGCTCAGGAGTCGACACATGACACGAGAACGGCAGGTACAGGCGATGTCTGGATTGGTGATGGTACCGGTAATACTGGCGGGCGTGCTGGGGTCGCTCGCCGTACTGATTACCGGGACGGCGCGAACGATTACGCCATCCTGGGCCATCGCCGGCGCCTTCGGCATCGTCTTCTTCGTGTTCCTCCTCGGCGGCCTGTTCGTCGTGAATCCGAACGAGGGGAAGGTGCTGCAGCTGTTCGGCCGGTATGTCGGCACGGCGCGCGAGCCGGGCCTCCGATGGGCGAACCCGTTCTACTCGAAGCGCCGCGTCTCTCTGCGCGTCCGCAATTTCGAGAGCGCGCACCTCAAGGTGAACGATCTCGACGGCAACCCGATCGAGATCGCGGCCGTTGTCGTCTGGAAGGTCGTCGACACCGCAGAAGCCGTGTTCGAAGTCGACGACTACGAAAACTACGTCCACGTGCAGAGCGAAGCCGCCGTCCGCAACATGGCGACGAGCTATCCGTACGACGCGCATGAGGACACGCAGCTGTCCCTTCGCGGACATACCGTGGCCATCGCGGATCACTTGCGCAAGGAAATCCAGGAGCGGCTCGCCAAGGC
>JBKPMA010000219.1:0-3140 GCA_046731935.1 Acidobacteriota bacterium | reverse complement strand
GGCGACCTGGAAGATCTGCGGCTATTGCGGTGGATCCGTCGGCATGGAAACCCCTCCGTCACTCGCGATCGCCGCGCGAGGTCAGAAGCGAACGCGCTGACTCAGTCCGCACCACTTTGCCGCACCCTTAGACCGCACCCTCCGTCCGCACCTTTCCCCACTGTAGAATGCGCGCGTGCGTACACACGTTTTCCATCGCGCGCCGGCCGTTATCGCCTCCGCTCTGATCTCAGCCGCCACGCTGGTCGCGCAGCAGGCACCGCCCGCCGCGCCGGCCCCGGCGCCTGAACAGAAGGCCTGGACCAACGCCGACGATCACCAGAACATGATGGCGCAGCTCGGTATCACGACGCTGCGGCCTGGTCCGAGCGGCAATCCCCAGGCGCCCAACCACGCCAACGAAGACGAGTCGGCCGCAAATCCGTTTCCGAATCTGCCGGATCCATTGACGCTCAAGGACGGGCGGCGAGTCACCACCGCCGACATGTGGTGGAAGCTGCGGCGCCCTGAGATCGTCGAGGATTTCGAACACGAAGTCGTCGGCAGGATTCCATCGACCGTGCCGGGAGTGAAGTGGTCGGTCACAGCGACGACGCCGATCAAGGTCGGGGATCGGCAGGCAACCGAGAAGACACTCGTCGGGCACGTGGACAACTCCGGCGCCCCTGGGATCACTGTCGACATCCAGGCAGCGCTCGTGACTCCGGCCGACGCCAAAGGACCAGTGCCGGTGATGATCATGTTCCGTTGGGGCGATCCGCCGGCCCCTGGTCAGCCGGCGCCATCGTTCGGTCCACCGCCGCCGCCCGGATCGGATCCACCTGGAACGGAGCAGCTCATCGCAGCCGGCTGGGGATACGTGTTCGTCTATCCGGGAAGCATTCAGGCTGACAACGGCGCGGGGCTCACCAAGGGCATCATCGGCCTGACCAACAAGGGGCAGCCGCGCAAGCCGGAAGACTGGGGAGCACTCCGCGCGTGGGCCTGGGGCGCGTCGCGCACGCTCGACTACCTCGAAACAGACAAGGCCGTTGACGCGAAGCGCGCCGGCATCGAGGGCGTGTCGCGCTACGGCAAGGCTGCGCTGATCGCGATGGCGTTCGATCAGCGCTTCGCCGTCGTACTGGTCGGATCGTCGGGCGAGGGCGGCGCGAAGCTGCATCGCCGCAACTTCGGCGAGGCCGTCGAGAACCTGACCGGCGAGGGCGAGTACCACTGGATGGCAGGGAACTTTCTGAAGTACGGCGCGTCAGAGGCGGCTTCCGGCAGCAAGAACGCCGGCGATCTGCCGGTGGACGCGCACGAACTGATCGCGCTCTGCGCACCGCGGCCTACGTTCATCAGCTACGGCATTCCGGAAAAGGGCGACGCGAAGTGGCTGGATCAGCAGGGCAGCTACATGGCCACCGTCGCCGCGGGACCGGTGTTCCGCCTGCTCGGCGCGAAGGACCTCGGCGTCGGCGACGACTATCACACCGCGAAGATGCCGGCCGTGAATACCGGCCTGCTCGATGGTCAGCTGTCGTGGCGTCAGCACGACGGCGGCCACACCGACGGTCCCAACTGGCGCTATTTCATTCCGTGGGCCGATCGCATGACGAAGAATCCGCCGCCTGGCCGGGGTGCGTCGTTGAACTGAGAATGATCGCGGCCACACATGGCGATCGTCGCGCTGGTTCTGACGCTCGCGGCCAGTTCTCAGATGAGTTCTGGCGCCGGTGCCAGGGGTATCCACGATCCCGTCGAGCTCGAGCAATTCATCGACGGGGTGATGGCGTCGGCGTTGCGAGACACGCACGTGGCCGGCGGGATCGTGGCTGTCGTCCACGACCGCCGCGTGGTCCTGACCAAGGGCTACGGATGGAGTGACGTCGAGCGCCGTCGCCATGTCGACGGCGCCCACACGCTGTTCCGTCTGGGATCCATCACAAAGCTGTTCACATGGACCGCCGTGATGCAGCTCGTCGAGTCGGGCGCGCTCGATCCATCTGCCGACGTGAACCGGTATCTCGATTTCCAGATTCCTGGCACCTACCCACAGCCGATTACCCTCGCGGATCTGGCAACGCACACAGCCGGCTTCGAAGACGACGGCCGTGATGTGTGGACGACAGACGCTCGTCACATACAGCCGACAGGCGCCTGGCTCGTCGAGCATCTGCCAGTCCGTGTGCGGCCTCCAGGCACGATGTCGTCGTACTCGAATCACGGCGCGGCGCTCGCCGGCTATGTCGTCGAACGCGTCTCTGGTCTGGGCTGGTGCGACTATGTCGAGCAGCGGTTGCTCACGCCGCTGGGAATGAGCGATACATCGTGCCGTCAGCCCGCGCTCGCGGCTGACGTATCGCAAGGCTACCTGTATCGTGACGGAACCTTCGTGCCGCAAGCCGCAGAGATGCTGACCGGTGCGGCGCCTGCAGGCGCCATGACGGCCAGTGCGGCCGATATGGCGACGTTCATGCTCGCGCATCTTGGCCATGTCACCGCATCACAGCGCAACGTCCTGAGCGACGCGTCGTTGTCGGCCATGCACGTGCGGCGGTTTGCTCACGATCCCGTACTGCCGGGATTTGCGTTCGGCTTCTACGAGTCGTGGAGTCACGGCCTGCGGATGATCGGCCACGCCGGTGATACGCGATGGTTCCACGCAAATCTCGTCCTGGTACCGGCAGAGGACCTTGGTGTGTTCGTGGCGTTCAACACGAACACAGCAGGACCGCTCAGCGCGGAACACTTCCTCACGCGGTTCTTCGATCATTACTATCCCGCTCCGCAGGTGACAGCGGCGCCCGCTGCTGGAGCCGCGGAGGGGACGCGAGTCGCAGGCGAGTATGAGTCGCTGCGCGCGTCGTTTTCGACGTTCCAGCGCGCGTTCGGTCTGGCGGGTCCGAGTGCAACGTTCACCGCGAATGCCGACCGGACATTGACGATGAGCTGGGCGTTGGGTGACGTGAGGCTCTATTCGACCGGTTCGTTGACGTACCGAGACCGTCAGGGATCCGAAGTCGTGCTCTTTCGGGCAGACTCCGCCGGTCGTGTGACCCGCGCGTTCGTCGGAAGCGCGCCGATGCTCGCCTTCGAGCGGATCCCCTGGTATCGATCGCCGCGCCTGCACTGGGCCATCGGTGCGGCCGCCATCG
>JBKPMA010000218.1:0-4019 GCA_046731935.1 Acidobacteriota bacterium | reverse complement strand
GACGTGAGGACGCGCTCTATACCTCGCACCACGTGATCGGTCTCGTCGAGCGCCGTCCCCGCCGGCATCAGGTAGTCGAGGACGAATCCGCCTTCGTCGGCATGCGGCAGGAATCCCGTCGGCACAATCGTGAGGAGCCCGATGCCCGTGGCCGCCAGCAAGCACGCGACGACCACCATCGTCCTGGGGTGGCGAATCGCTCTCCATAGCGCGCGATCGTAGCGGGCGTTCCACGCAGCCGGCTCGTCGTGTGCCGGCCGTTTCCGGCGTTCACGGGCGAACACGCTGGCGATCCCGGGCACGACCGTGACGGCCAGAAAGAGCGAGAGCAGGATCGCCACCGAGAGCGTCAGCGACAACGCGCGGAAGAACTGTCCCACCACGCCTGACAGCAGGCCAAGCGGCGCAAAGACGACGACGCTCGTGAGCGTGGAGCTCGTCAGCGGCGCGATGAGCTCCGCGACCGCGTCGGCCGCCGCACCGGCGCCAGCTTCTGCCTGACGATGGATACTCTCGACGACGACCACGGCATCGTCGATGACGAGGCCAATGGCGACCGCGAGGCCGCCCATCGACATCAGGTTGACCGAGGCACCAGCGATCTTCATGAAGAAGAATGTCGGCACCACGGCAAGCGGAAGCGTCAGCGCGGCAATCACCGTCAGGCGAACGTTCCGCAGGAACAGCAGCAGCACCATCACCGCGAGCACGCCGCCGATCAGAATGGCGTCGCGGACGTTCGCGATAGCGGAGCTGACGAACTCGGCGAGATCGTAGACCCTCGTCACGTGCAGGCCTGCGGGCAGGGTCTTGCCAAGTGCGGCGACCGCCTCGTCGACCCCGCGCTTGATGCTCAGCACGTTCGCGCCAATCTGCTGCGAGATGCTGATCGAGGCGGCGTCTTTCCCGTTGCCCGTGACCAGGAGCGTGCGGTCCGGCGCGCCCGGCGTCACCGTCCCGAGATCCGCAATCCGCAGTGCCGCTGAGCCTGAGACGACCACCGGCGCCTGGGCGATTTCATCCGCGCCTGCCCAGAGCCCTGATGCGAGAACGAGCCATTGGCGGCCCGCTTCGTTGACCTTCCCGACCGGCTCGAGGGCGTTCTGCATTCGGAGGCTGTCGGCGACGTCCGCGACCGTCAATCGCGCAGCGCGGAGCCGCTCGGGATCCAGTACGACCTCTATCTCGCGGGTGTCGCTGGCCAGCACCTCGACGCCGCCTACGCCAGCGACGCGCGCGAGCGCAGGCCGCATCACGTAATAGGCGTAGTCACGAAGATCCGGTGTCGGCAGCGGTCCGGTCAGCGACAAGATCAAGACGGGAAATGCGGCGGGCGTCAGCCGCTCAACGACCAGATCCGCGTCTGCTGGCAGGTCGCCGCGGATCTCGGCGATTCGGTTCTGCACCTGCTGCAGCGCGACGACCATATCGGTCGCGTCGTCGAACTGCGCAGAAATCTCGGCCGATCCGCGAAAGCTGGTGGATCGAACGCGGCGGATGCCGGGCACGGTCATCACGACCTGCTCGATCGGCTGCGTTACCGTCAGCATCATCGCTTTCGACGGCAGCGTTCCAGCGTGCGCGATCACCACCACGCGGGGAAACTCGAGCGGCGGATAGATGCTGCTGGGCAGCGCGAGCGCGGCCGCGACACCGGCAATGCAGAGCGCGGCTGCGACCAGGCCCGCGGCCCGGCGCTGGCGCAACAGAAATGCTGACACGCTCATGAAGCGATCGAGACCGCGGCGCCGTCCGGCAGCGCGGCCTGTCCATGAACGATCACGCGATCCGAGGCCTGGAGACCTGACACGATTTCCACATCTGCGTCGGACGCGATTCCGAGCTGCACCACCCGACGGTGCGCCTTGCCGTCGGCACCCGCGACGAATACGGCCGTCTCGGCAGCTTCGCGAACGATCGCGTCCGCAGGAACCAGCAGCGCGCGATCGCGCCGTTCGGCCTCGATTTCAACCTGAACGGGCGTACCCGCGGCAAGGTTCGAAGGGCTCTTGAACGCGAGTCGAACTGGGGCAGAGGCTGTGGCCGGATCGATCGCCGCTGGACGCGAGACCACGGACAGCCGCAGGGGATCGAGACCTGCCCCGCTCGCAATCTGTGCCCCGGCTCCGAGCCGGACGCGAGCCACATCAGCGATGGGGACGGCGGCCACGACCTCGAGCCGCGCGGGATCGATCACACGGAGAATCACGTCGGTCCCGGTCGGCTCCACGAAATCGCCCGCGTTGTGCTGGCGGCGGGCGACGATGCCGTCAAACGGCGCACGGACGTCTGCGCGCGTACCGAGCGCACCGGCGGCCTGACGAGCCGCCTGTGCCTGAGACAACGCAGCCTGCGCATCCGCAAGGTCCTGTTCCGCCTGTTCGACTTCCCGCCTGGCAGCGACACCGCGATCGACGAGATCCTTCGCGCGAGTCAGATTCGTGGTCGCGGTCTTCACGCGTACCTCGGCGCGCGCGACCTCGGCGACCTTACTGGTCTCGTCTGCGCGCAGCGAGGGCACGTCAAAGCGGACGAGCAGCTCGCCCTTTCTGACGCGGTCGCCTTCGGCCTTTCTGATTTCCGCAATCCTGGCAGCTTCGGGCGCCACGACCGTGAAGTCTGCCCCTGGCGCTGGCTGCACGACGGCGGCCGCGTGGATCACTCCGACGATCGGTCCCGTGCGAACGGGAGCGACGGTAACGGGGACGACTGTTTCAGTAGCCACGTCCTCAGGGGACCGAGGCTGACAGCCGGACACGATGGTGCTGAGCGCCATCACGCCGAGGACGACGACGCGGGTGGTCATGGCAGCGGCGCTCCGATTGCGCGTTCGAGGTCGCCGACCGCATTCTGGAACTCCGCGGCCGCATCGAGGGATCTGAGACGGACATCGCGGGTGGCCTGCAGCGCGGTCAGCAGCGCGATCAGAGGCGTCTGCCCCAGCCGGTACGAGTCTTCGGCCATGCGTTCGACAGCGAGTGCGCGAGGAACAATGTCGTCGCGGTACTCGACGAGCTGCGCCCGTCTGGCCTCGGCGGTCACGGCGGCCGCCAGCACGTCACCGGCGACGCGCGAGGCCGTTGCCGTTCGCGCGCCTTTGAGGGCGCTCAGCGTGGCGTTCTCCACGGCGACGGCGGCCTTGTGCTGGGTCAGGATGGGTAACGTGATTCCCACGGCAGCTCGCCAGCCATACGTGAACTCCGGTTCGGCGCCATGCGACAGGCCGACCTCGGGTGCGATATCGGGGACTTGGTTGGCCTTGGCGAGACGAACGCGGGCATCGGCTTCAGCGATCTGGCGATCGAGCGAGGCAATTTCCGGGTTCGCGGCAAGCGCGCGTGCACTGGCGTCAGCGGCCGCGGGCACGGGGGCCGCGTCGGCGGCAGTCGTCAGCTGCGGTGTGGCATCGAGCGGAAGGCCGAGGAGCGCATCGAGCTCGATCCGCGCGGCGTCTGCCGCTGCCTGGGCCGCGCGTAATTCGTTGCCGACCTGAGCGAGCGCGAGCTCCGCTTCGAGCACTTCCAGGCGCGGTGCGCTTCCGTCATCGAAACGCGCCTGCGCCGCATCGCGCGCCCGCGCCGCGACAGTCTGCAGCTCGCGCTGCACGCCGAGGCGATCCAGCGCGATGAGACGCGTAAAGTAGGCGCGCCTCACGGTTGAGCGGATCTCGAGCAACGTCCGCGCGAGGTCCGCGTCGCTGACCTGTACGGCGGCTTGACTGACTTCGATGCGCCGGGCACGCTTGCCGGCCGTTTCGATGGGCACCAGCACGGAATAGTTCTCGTGCGGTGTGTCCTTGCTGAACTCGAAATGCCCCTCTGGATTCGGCCGCTCGCGGGCGACACCTACGCTTGCCACCGCGATGGCGTGCTGGAGGCGGGCGGCCACCGCAGCAGGCCCGGCCTCGGCGGCCCGGGCCAACGCTGCCTCGAGGGTCAGTGGCGCCGTGGGTGCGGACTGCGCGCGCAGTCCGGCGGTGAGACAGCCGATGAAGACAGCCGATGCGGCAAGCACCGCAC
>JBKPMA010000217.1:0-3685 GCA_046731935.1 Acidobacteriota bacterium | reverse complement strand
ACCCGGACCTGGCTCGCGTTCTTCGCGGCCAGGCGTGCGTTCATGAGCGTCCTCATGAGCGAGAAGGCCAGCTGGACGCCCGCGTTCCACGAGCGCGTCGATCGGCTCGTTCAGAAACATCGACGGGCCCGGCGGCGTCAGATCGTCGAGCTCATGACGCAGGGCATCACCGAGCGGCGGATCCGATTCCGCGACGCCGATATGCTCGCCTCGGCCTACCTGGGCCTGGTGAGTCAGTGCAACCTCGATGCGCTGTCGGACACAAAGCGCCGTCAGCCGAACCCTGACGATCTCGTGTCGCTGTTCATGAACGGCGCGTGCAATCCCGCGGCTTGAGCCCTTTTCCGAGGATCCCCGTCGCATGGCCTTTTCTCTTCGCTCCTTGTTGCTGACGGCGTCGCTCGTGGTGACATCCGCAGGTCTTGCGCAGGCGCAGTCACAGAGCCCGCCGCTGATGCCGGCGGTGCCGCTGCCGCCGCCGAACTCGCCGTACCTCGGGGGCGTGCCGACAGGCGATCCGACCGACACGGCGCTGCCGATCTCACTCCGCGAGGCCATCGACCGCGGCCTGCGCGCCAACCTCGGCCTGCTCGTCGCACAGGAGGGCGTCACGGCCGCCCACGGCACGCGATGGGAGTCGCTGAGCGGCTTGCTGCCCGATGTCTCCGCGCGAGTCGGTGAGGCGCGCCGGAAAGTGAGTCTTGCGGAGTTCGGCTTCACGACCTTCCCCGGCATCACGTCCAGCACGGTGGGACCCTTCAACGTCTTCGACACGCGGGTGAACATCTCGCAGCCCGTCGTCGATCTCAGCGCCATCTACTCGGCCCGCGCCGGCTCGGCGAATCTCAAGGCCGCTGAATACGAGGTCAAGAACGCGCGCGACCTCGTCGTCCTCGTCGTCGCGAATCTGTACCTCGAAACGGTGTCCGCTGCCGCGCGAGTCGAGGTCGCCCGCGCCGCGTCGGCGACCGCCGATGCGCTGTTCGGCCTTGCCAGCGACCTCAAGAACGCGGGGCTCGCCGCCGGCATCGATCTCCTGCGCGCGCAGGTGCAGCAGCAGACCGAGAAGCAGCGGCTGATCGTTGCGGTGAACGATCTCGCCAAGTCGAAGCTCCAGCTGGGACGTGCGATTGGTCTGCCGCCGGGTCAGGACGTCACGCTGACCGACGCCATGCCCTACGCCCCGCTCGAGGGCCTCTCGCTTGAGCACGCACTGCAGCGTGCCTACGGCGCACGAAGCGACTATCTCGCCGCCCAGGCGCTCTTGAAGGCCGCCGAGGCATCCCGGAAGTCGGCCCAGATGTCGCTGCTCCCGACGCTGTCGGTCGCCGGTGAGCTCGGTCGCGTGGGCACCGAGGTATCGGCAACCGATTTCATCTACGGCATCGCCGCGTCGGTATCGGTTCCTGTCTTCGCGAAAGGTCATCAACAGGCGCGGCTGGCGCGCACCGACAGCGAGCTCGCGGAACGCCGCGCAGAGGTCGCGGACATGAAGGCGCACGTCGACCTCGAGGTCCGATCCGCGGTGCTCGACGTACAGGCGGCGCAGCAGGCGCTCGACGCGGCGCGCACGAACGTGGATCTCGCCAATCAGCAGCTCGTGCAGAGCCGCGATCGCTTCAGCGCCGGCGTCACCGGCAACATCGAAGTGGTGCAGTCGCAGGAAGCCGTCGCCCGCGCCAATGACAGTTACATCACTGCGCTCTACGCGCACAACCTGGCCAAGGCTTCACTCGCGCGCGCGGTCGGCATCGCCGAGGAAGCGGTTCAGTCGTATCTCGGAGGCGCCCGGCAATGACAGACACGGATTCCCGCGAGAGGCTTGCTCGCTTCGCTACGTCACGCGTCCGGTACATCGTCCCCGTCGTGCTGGTCGCGCTGGTCGTCGGCGGCTTTCTCTGGTGGCACTACTCCGGGCGCGAGTCCACCGACGATGCGCAGGTCGATGGACACATCACACAGATGGCGCCGAAGGTCGGCGGAACCGTGCTCCGGGTGGCCGTCAGGGACAACCAGGCCGTGGCGGCCGGCACACTGCTCGTCGAGATCGATCCGCGCGACTACCAGGTGGCGGTGTCGCGCGCGGAGGCCGAGCTCGCGTCCGCACAGGCTGCCGCCGAAGGCGCACAGGTGAGCGTGCCGATCGCGCACACGGAAAAATCATCCGGCGTGAGCTCCGCGCAAGGCGGTGTGATGCAGGCCGAAGCCGGTGTGGTCGCCGCCCAACGCGAAATCGAGTCGGCACGGGCGCGTTTCGCTGCAGCGCAGGCATTCGCGCGGCAGCGGCAGGCCGAAGCCGACCGCGCCGCCAAGGACGCCGAACGTCTCAAGACCCTCGTCGCGAAGGAAGAAATTTCGCAGCAGCAATACGACGCGGCTGTCACCGGGGCCGAAGCAGCCCGTGCGGCCCTGGAGTCTGCGAAGGCCGGCGTCACTGAAGCCGAGACCGGAGTGGCGGTCGCTCAGAGCCGTGCGCGGCAAGCCGAAGCCAATGCAGGCCAGGCGGCGGCGTCGCTGCGAACGGCGCAGACCGGACCCGAGCAGGTGCAGGTCACGAGAGCACAGGCCGCGGTCGCCGTGGCCAGGGTGCGGCAGGCGGAAGCCGCGTTGGCGCAGGCGCGCTTGAATCTCGAGTACTGCACCCTCAAGGCACCCGTCGCCGGCATCGTCAGCCGGAAGACCGTCGAAGTTGGACAGGTCGTGCAGCCGGGCCAACCGCTGATGGCGTTGGTGGACCTCGACAACCTGTGGGTCACCGCCAACTTCAAAGAGACGCAACTGGATCAGATGCGCGTCGGTCAGCGGGTGCGCGTTTCGGTCGATGCGCTCGGCGGGCGATCGTTCGGCGGTCACGTGGACAGTTTCGCCGCGGCGACTGGAGCTCGCTTCAGCCTGCTGCCGCCAGAAAACGCCACGGGCAACTACGTGAAAGTGGTGCAGCGTGTGCCGGTGAAGATCGCCCTCGATGCCGGTCAGGATCCGGAGCGGCGACTGCGTCCGGGGATGTCGGTCGTCCCTGTCGTAATGCTGCGGTAGACGACACAGAGGCAGCGCTTGAGGTCGAGCCCTCAGGCCCTTCAACATGGCTGATCAGACGCAGCGGCACGTCAATCCCTGGATCGTGGCGGTTGCCGTCATGTTCGGCACCTTCATGGAGGTGCTCGACACGACGGTCGTGAACGTGTCCCTGCCCCACATCGCCGGGAACCTCTCCGCGACGATTGATGAATCGACCTGGGTGCTGACGTCGTATCTCGTCGCCAACGCGATCATCCTTCCGCTGACGGGATGGATGGCCCGCTTCTTCGGCCGGAAGCGACTCCTGATGGCCTCCCTGGCCGGGTTCACCACGTCGTCACTGCTGTGCGGGCTCGAGCCGAACCTGCCGCTGCTCGTCTTTTTCCGTCTGGTGCAGGGCGCGACAGGCGGCGCGATGCAGCCGCTCTCGCAGGCGGTGATGCTCGAAGCGTTTCCTCCCGAGCAGCGCGGCAAGGCGATGGGTTTCTGGGGACTCGGGATCGTCGTTGCGCCGATCCTCGGTCCAGTGCTGGGCGGATGGCTGACCGACAGCTACAGCTGGCGGTGGGTCTTCTACATCAACCTGCCGATCGGGATCATTTCGTTGCTGATGACCCGCGCGTTCATCTTCGACCCGCCTTATCTGCGCACCGAGAGCAGCCGGGTC
>JBKPMA010000216.1:0-2904 GCA_046731935.1 Acidobacteriota bacterium | reverse complement strand
CTCGATGACTTCGCCGTCGCCAGGGATGACATCTCCGGCCTCGCACAGCACGACGTCACCGGACCGAAGCGCCGATGCAGGAACGATTTCTGCCTTGCCGCCTCCCAGAAGGCGCTTCCCCGAGACATCGGTCTTCGTCTTCCGCAGCGCGTCGGCCTGGGCCTTTCCGCGCGCCTCCGCCATCGCCTCGGCAAAGTTCGCAAAGAGCACGGTGAACCAGAGCCACAGGGCGATCTGGATGCCGAACCCCGCGCCGAGCGCGCCGGTCGCGATATCCCGCACGACGAAGATCGTCGTCAGGGCCGCACCGACCTCGACCACGAACATGACCGGGTTCTTCCAGAGCGTCAGCGGGCTGAGCTTCACGAACGACTCGCGCGCCGCCCGCGAGACAATCTCCGGATCGAACAGCGGGCGTGCACGGGCGAGCTTCGTTGGCAGCAGCGAGGTCGGATCATGGGACGGGCCCGACGCCGGGGCAACGGGCGATGGAGTGCTTACAGCCATGGGAGCTCCGTCACGGCGGGCACGATCAGCGAGAACGTCTTGCCCTGCTGCATGAGAAAGTGCTCGACGATCGGCCCGAGCGCCAGCGCCGGGAAGAACGTGAGCGCACCGACAATGACGACGGTGCCGACGAGCAGGCCGACGAAGAGCCCGCCGTGCGTTGGCAATGTGCCGCTGGTCACGGGGATCCGCTTCTTGGCGGCGAGGCTGCCGGCGGCCGCCAGCAGCGGCAACAGAAACAGGAAGCGTCCGATCAGCATCGCCATCCCGATCGTCAGGTTGTACCAGGGCGTGTTGGCACTGATGCCGGCGAAAGCGCTGCCGTTGTTGCCACTGGCACTCGTGTAGGCGTACAGAATCTCGGCGAAACCATGCGGGCCAGTGTTATTGAGGTTGCCGGTCGCTGCCCCGTACGTCCCGTTCCAATAGGCGTCTTTCGCGAAGGGAATGACCGAGGACATCGCGGTGAACACCAGAATGCTGAACGCCGTCGCAATCAGCGCCAGCATCGCCATCTTCACTTCTTTCTGCTCGATCTTCTTGCCCACGTACTCTGGCGTCCGCCCGACCATCAGCCCGGCGATGAACACCGCGAGAATCGCGTAGAGCAGAATCCCGTAGAGCCCGGCGCCGACGCCACCGAAGATGACTTCACCGGTCTGGATGTTGAAGAGCGGCACCAGACCGCCAAGCGGCGTGTAGCTGTCGTGCATGCTGTTGACCGCGCCGCAACTCGCGTCCGTCGTCACGGTCGCGAACAGCGCGGATTGCGCGATACCGAACCGCACTTCCTTGCCTTCCATGTTGCCGCCCGGCTGGCCGGCCGTGGCTACCTGGTTGACGCCGAGTCTGGCGAGCAGTGGATTGCCGCTCTGCTCGGCTGGATACGCGACGAACACACCAACCAGGAACATCACGCTCATGGCCGCGAAGAGCGCCCAGCCCTGACGCGTGTCCCGCACCATGTGCCCGAAGGTGTACGCGAGGCCGCCGGGCAACGCGAAAATCAGCAGCACCTGGAAGAATGTCGTGAATGGTGTCGGGTTCTCGAATGGATGCGCAGAATTGGCGTTGAAGAATCCCCCGCCATTCGTGCCAAGCATCTTGATCGCTTCCTGCGACGCGACAGGTCCCTGCGCGATCGTCTGCGCGGCGCCTTCGAGCGTCCTGACCTGCGTATAGGGATCCCAGTTCTGAATGACGCCTTGCGAGACGAAGATCAGCGCCGCCACGAACGAGAGGGGCAGCAGCACGTAGACCGTCGCCCGCGTGAAGTCCACCCAGAAGTTGCCGATGCGATCCGTCTCCTGGCGCGCGAAACCACGGACCAGCGCAATGGCCACGGCGATACCAGCGGCCGCCGACGTGAAATTCGACACGGTGAGCGCCGTCATCTGCACGAAATAGCTCATCGTCGTTTCGCCGACGTACGACTGCCAATTCGTGTTCGTGATGAAGCTCACGGCCGTGTTGAAGGCGAGGTCCGGCGTCATGGGCGTCGCGTTCGCGGCCGCGTGCGCCGTCGAGAACCCCTGTGGGTTGAGCGGCAGGAATCCCTGCAGCCGTTGGATGCCGTAGGTGAACAGGAACTTCGCGACGCTGAACGCGAGCAACGCGCTGGCGTAACCCGTCCAGCGCTGCTCCACGTCCTCGCGAATGCCGCTCAGGCGATAGACCAGGACCTCGAGCGGCCGGAGTACCGGGTGCAGGAACGTCCGCTCGCCGTCGAAGAGTCGCGCCATGAAGAGGCCGACCGGCTTGGCAAGCGCAACGATCACCGCGAAGAACACGGCGATTTGAATGACTCCCGTCACAGACATCGCAGCCTCAAAAACGCTCCGGGCGAAGGAGCGCAACGATCAGATACCCAAACAGCAGCAGCGTCGTGACACCGGCAATGATGTAGTCCATGAGCGTGTCTCAGAGGCGATCGCAGGCCTTGACGAAGTACCAGCAGAGAACCAGCGATACGGTCCCAATGGCGACATAGAACAGATCGAGCATGTGGAATCCCCGGCGCCGAGCGCCACTAGGCGACTGTAGACCCGTGCCGCGTGAGAAGCGCGTCAAAGGTTCATAAAGAGTTCGTTAAGACAGGAAGTCGCCAGCATTTCGCGAGAGATGCGTTTCCCTGGACGCGATAGGATTCACGCGTGGCACCGGCGCGATCATCGGCGGAACAATGGCTTGCCCGCGTGCAGCAGGAGGGACGGCCGCGGCTGCGTGTGTATATCGGCGCCGCGCCGGGCGTCGGCAAGACCTACACGATGCTGCAGGATGCGCACGCCCTCCGCCGCGAAGGCATGGACGTCGTCGAGGGGCTCGTGGATACACACGGCCGCCCCGAGACGGCCGCGCAGATCGGCGACCTGGAAGTGATCCCGCGGAGGCGTATCG